>JBGAVB010000134.1:0-6845 GCA_044228345.1 Anaerolineae bacterium
GTCGGTCGTGACGTTCACCAAGACGGGTGAGCGCCTGGTGGGGCAGACGGCGAAGCGCCAGGCGGTGGTGAACCCGGAAAACACCGTTTTTTCGATCAAGCGCTTTATGGGGCGCCGTGTCGCGGAGACACAGACCGAGCAGAAGATGGTGCCTTACCCTGTTGTGGCCGGCCCGGCCGGCGAAGCGCAGGTGCGGCTGCCGATCAACGGCAAGACGCATACGCCGCAGGAAATCTCGGCCATGATCCTGCAGAAGCTAAAGACCGACGCGGAGGCCTACCTGGGCGAGCCGGTCACCGACGCGGTGATTACCGTGCCGGCCTATTTCAACGACGCGCAGCGCCAGGCCACCAAAGACGCGGGCAAAATCGCCGGCCTGAATGTGCAGCGCATTATCAATGAACCGACGGCCGCGGCGTTGGCTTATGGCCTGGATAAGAAGTCCAACGAAACGATCCTGGTTTTTGACCTGGGCGGCGGCACCTTCGACGTCTCGGTGCTGGAAGTGGGCGACGGCTTGATCGAGGTCAAGTCCACGAACGGGGACACTCACCTGGGCGGCGACGACTGGGATCAGCGCATCATCGCCTATGTGGCCGATGAGTTCCGCAAGGAGAACGGCATTGATCTGCGCCAGGACCGCCAGGCGTTACAGCGCCTCAAGGAAGCCAGTGAGAAGGCCAAGATCGAGCTGTCCAGCGTGATGGAGACGGAGATCAATCTGCCGTTCATTACCGCGGACGCCGCCGGGCCGAAGCACCTGCAGGTGCGCTTGACGCGTGCCCGCTTCGAGCAGTTGACGGCCGACCTGACGGAGCGCTGCGTGGGGCCGTTCCAGCAGGCGTTGAAGGATGCGCGCTTGCAGGCGCAGGATTTGAACGAAGTGGTGCTTGTCGGCGGCGCCACGCGCATGCCGATGATCCAGGAATTGGTGCGCAAGCTGGCTGGCGGCAAGGAACCGCACAAGGGCGTCAACCCGGACGAGGTGGTTGCCATCGGCGCAGCGCTGCAGGGCGGCGTGCTCGGCGGCGATGTCAAGGATGTGCTGCTGCTGGACGTGACGCCGCTGAGCCTGGGCGTGGAAACGCTGGGTGGCGTGATGACCTCCGTCATCGAGCGCAACACGACGATTCCGGTCAAGAAGAGCCAGGTCTTCAGCACGGCGGAGGATGGGCAGACGGCCGTGACGATTCATGTGCTGCAGGGCGAGCGCCCCTTGGCCAGCGACAATGTCAGCCTGGGGATGTTCAACCTGGAAGGACTGCCGCCCGCGCCGCGTGGTCTGCCGCAGGTGGAGGTGACGTTCGACATTGATGCGAACGGCATCCTGCACGTGGCGGCCAAGGATAAGGCCACAGGCCGCGAGCAGTCCATTCGCATCACGGCGTCTACCAACCTGAAGAAGGACGATGTGGAGCGCATGGTGCGTGAGGCGGAGCGCAATGCGGCCACCGACAAGCGGCGTAAGGAACTGGTCGAGGCGCGCAACAACGCGGATGCCCTGATCTACACGGTGGAGAAGGCGCTGCGTGACCTGGGCGACAAGGTGCCAGGGAATGATCGCCGGCGGATCGAGGAGCAGGTGACAGCCCTGCGCAAACTGAAGGATGGCGAGGACACAGCCGCCATTCGCCAGGCCAGCGAACAGCTGCAGCAGGCCAGTTATGCGTTGTCGCAGCAAATGTACAGCCAGACGACCGGCGGCCCAACGAACGGCTATGGCTCCAACGGCGCCGGCGGCGCCAACGGCCATGCGCCGGGACGCCAACCCTCGGATGAGGACGTGGTCGAAGGCGAGTTTCGGCCGGTCTAACCCACGGCTAGGCTTCCGAAGTCGTGAGACTTCGGAAGTCTGCTTATCTGAAGCCCGCAGACTTCCGAAGCCACGCAGACTTCGGAAGTCTGCTTATCTGAAGCCCGCAGACTTCCGAAGCCACGCAGACTTCGGAAGTCTGCTTATTTAGCTACGTTGCCTACAGATAAGAAACGAATCATCTGCTAGTCTTATCCGTATAGTTGCTGCATGTGTGGTATAATCCAGGCAATTGTTGCCCGTTGTGTCCCGTGGCGCAGCGGTTTCAAAGGAGTCTGACGATGTGGTTTTGGAATCCACTCTATTTTCTGTTTACACTACCCGCGCTGATCCTGGGCCTCATCGCGCAGGCCATGGTGAAAAGCGCGTTTAACAAGTACTCGCAAGTGCGCACGCTGCGCGGGCTAACTGGCGCGCAAGCAGCCGCCAGCATTTTGCGCACCTTTGGCCTTTTCGACGTCACCGTGGAAGAGACGCAGGGGATGCTCTCCGATCACTACGACCCGCGCAGTCGTACACTGCGCCTGTCGCCTGACGTCTACCGTAACAGCTCGATTGCGGCCGTGGGTGTGGCTGCCCATGAAAGCGGCCATGCCCTGCAGCATGCCAAAGGCTACTGGCCGCTGCAAATCCGTACGCAGATGGTGCCCACGGTGCAGCTCGGCTCCTGGCTCGGCCCGATCATCTTCATGGTCGGCTTCTTTCTCGGCGGTCGCGTCGAAGGGTCGCTTGGCTACTACGTGGCCGTCGCCGGCCTCATTTTGTTTGCTGTGGTGGCCCTCTTCGCGGTGGTCACGCTGCCGGTCGAGCTAGATGCCAGCCGGCGCGCCAAGCAGATCCTGGTGACTGAAAACATTCTTGATCGCAGTGAAATGGACGGCGTCAACCGCATGTTGAACGCAGCCGCGCTCACCTATGTGGCAGCCGCTGTGCAGGCGATTCTGACCCTGCTCTACTACGCCTTTATCTTGTTTGGCAACCGCCGGCGCAACTGATGATGAATCGCTGTTTTGCCGGACGCGCGTGATCGAGTCACAGATTCTGCTTCATACCAGATGCAGAATCTGTGCTTTCATTAAGAAGAGGTATTGCCATGTCGAATTCTAGACGTAATCTTGTTGTCGCTATCATTGTGTTGGCCGGTGCATTGCTCCTGCTCTGTATCTGTGCTGTCGGCGCCTGGTTTGCTCTGAGTCCCAATCTTGACAGGACGAACCTGCTGCAAGGGCTGCAGCCAACCGTGGCTGTGACTCGTCAAGCCCCCCGTGTCGCCACGGCAACCCCGGCGCGCGCCGAACCACGCGCCACGGCCACCCCGTCCAATGCACCATCTGCGCCGGCTACCCCAGCCACGCCGCCCACAGCGCCTGTTCTGCCCACCGCGGTGCAAATGCCCGCTGGTTCGGACATCGAAACCGCGCTGTTGACCAACCTGTACGAGCGGGTCAACCCCTCGGTGGTCAACATCACGATCCTGGGCCGGGCTGGCGACCAGGTTGTGCCGGGGATGCCCATCCCCACGCCGGTGAATCCTGATGAATTGGTGCCGACCAGCCAAGGCTCCGGCTTCGTCTGGGATGCGGAAGGCCACATCGTCACCAATGCGCACGTGGTTGAAGGCGAGGCCGGCGTGCGCATCACCTTCTCAGATGGCACGTCCACGACAGCCGAAGTGATCGGCACCGACCCCGATTCGGACTTGGCGGTCGTGAAGGTGGATCCGGCCACAGCGGCCCTGGTGCCGGTGGCCCGCGGCAGCATGGACACCGTGAAGGTGGGGCAGCGCGTAGCTGCGATTGGCAATCCGTTTGGCTATAACGGCACGCTGACGGTGGGCGTGGTCAGCGCCATCGGCCGTTCCATCTCATCACTGACGCAGTTCAACATTCCCAGCGTCATCCAGACCGATGCGCCGATCAATCCCGGCAACTCCGGCGGGCCTTTGCTCAACATGGATGGCGCCGTGATTGGCGTCAATGCCCAGATCGAAACCTCGGGCGGCGTGCGCGCCAATTCAGGCGTCGGTTTCTCGATTCCCATTAGCATCGTCGCACGCGTGGTGCCGGCGCTGATCAACGAAGGCGTCTATCGCCACGCCTATCTTGGCATCAGCGGCAGCACGTTCAGCCCCTTCTGCGCAGATGTGCTGGGCATTGATCCCGCGGTGCGCGGCGCGTATGTCAACGAAGTTGCAAACGGTGGGCCGAGCGACAAGGCTGGCATTCGCGGCGGTTCACGCGCCGTCAACAAACTGACCTGCCCGGAGATGGCCGGCGGCGACCTCATTACCGCGATCAATGACCAGCCGGTTACGCGCTTCGACGACCTGTTGGTTTACCTGGAGAATAACACCAGCCCCGGCGACAAGATCACACTGACGGTGCTGCGTGATGGCAAGGAACAGCAGATTACCGTTGAGCTTGGCCGTCGGCCGCAGCGCAGCCAGTAACCAGGTTTTCGCAAGAGACTTCCGAAGTCTGCAAGACTTCGGAAGTCTTTCATCCAGTCTCCTCTTCCTGGGGCCACAGCATGATTGACCAGATCGCTCAGCGTTTGCAGGATTGGGTCGCACAGGCCCTGCCGGAGACGACAGTCACCATCGAGCCGCCGAGACCTTCTCCCGGCGGCCAGGGTGTCAGCCTCTACCTTTTCGAGTTGGTGGACGATCCACCGCTGCGCGGCAGCCAACGCGCGCCGCTGCAGGCGGCCGCACGTTTCCTGGTCACAACGTGGGCTGGCACGACCGCAGACGCTTTGCGCCTCCTGGGCGACTTGCTGTTTGCTGCCCTGGAGAAAACGGAGTTTCAGGTTGAGTTGACGCCGCTGCCCGCGGCAGCCTGGGCGACGTTCGGCCTTTCGCCCCAACCTTCATTTGTGCTGCGCGTTCCCCTGCAGTGGTCACGCCCCCAACCCCCTGTCAAACGAGTTCGCCATCCGCTGGCTGTGCAGCCGACGCCGTTTGCCAGCCTGCGCGGTCGGGTAGTAGGCCCAGACGATATTCCCCTGCCCGACGCCGTCGTGATGATCGAGGGATTGGATGCTGTCGTGCGCACCGACCCGGGCGGGAATTTCTACCTGGGCGCGCTGCCAGCCAGCCCGGCCAGCCAGCGCCTGCGGGTGCGCGCCAAATGCCAAGAGATGATTGTTGACCTACGACTCCCCATGACCGACGACCAACCGCTGCTGATCCGTTTTGCGTCTTTTGACTGAAAGGAGAAGTCCGCATGCCAAACTATCTGGCGCCTGATATTTATGTCGAGGAGGTCGCCGGCGGCGCCAGGCCCATCGAGGCTGTCGGCGCCAGCACGGCCGGATTCGTAGGTGTGGCGCCCAACGCCGCCGCCCATCTCAATGAGGCCGTCGCCATCAATAACTGGATGCAGTTCGTCAAGGAGTACGTGGCTGACGGCAGCGCCAGCACCCATCTGTCGAACGCCGTCTACGGCTTCTTCCAGAACGGCGGTGGGCGCTGCTATGTCGTCAACGTGGGCGATGGCAAGCCCATCAGCGGCGGCGGAAAGCAGCGCACCGGGCTGGACGTGCTCGAGCAGGTGGATGAAGTGGCTATCGTGGCCGCGCCCGGTTTTTCCGATGCTGCGTCCTATGACGCACTCCTGGAACACTGCGAACGGCTCGAAGATCGCGTCGCAATCCTCGACGCGCCCGCCCAAGTCACTGACATTGACAGCCTGACAAAAGTGGCGACAGCGCCCGGTGGGAGCGGCGCCAACGCCAGCGCCGGACTGCGCGCTCGACAGTCGGAGAACGGCTACGGCGCGTACTATTTCCCCTGGCTGGTCGTGCGCGATCCCCTGGCGCCCGGCGTCCTGGTCAACGCGCCGCCGTCAGGACATATGGCAGGCATCTGGGCGCGCACTGACGCCGCGCGCGGCGTGCACAAGGCGCCAGCCAATGCGGCCGTGCGCGGCGCGCTCAACCTGACCTATCATGTCTCACGAGACGAGCAAGCAGTCCTCAATCCGGCTGGGGTCAATTGCATTCGCTTTTTCGGCAGCGAAGGGATCCTGGTGTGGGGCGCACGCACCCTGGCCGCGTCTGGCAGCGAGTGGCGCTACCTGAACGTGCGCCGCTTGTTCAACGTGATCAAGGAATCCATCGCGCTCAACACGCGCTGGATCGTCTTCGAGCCGAACGACTATACCCTTTGGAAGTCCATCCGCCGCGATATCCGCGCCTTTCTGACGGTTCTCTGGCGCGACGGCGCGCTGATGGGGCGCACCCCCGATGAAGCCTTCTTCGTGAAGTGCGATGAGGAAACGAACACGCCCGACGTGGTAGATGCCGGACGCGTCGTGACCCTCATCGGCGTCGCGCCAGTGAAGCCGGCCGAGTTCATCGTCTTCCGCCTGAGCCAATACGCCAGCGGCAGCGAGACCCAGGTACAAGGAGGTTGATCCATGGCCAACCAGGTTGATCCATTTCGCAGCTACAATTTCAAGCTCGACATCGCCGGCGTCACCGAAGCTCATTTTACCGAATGCAGCGGTCTCGGCGTCAAAGTGACGGCGATCACCTATCGCGAGGCCGGCAATAACCAGGTGGTGCGCCACATTCCAGGACCGGTTGACTATGCGGCCATCACGCTGCGCTATGGCCTTACCACATCGCGTGAGCTGTGGGACTGGTTGCAGACAGCCGTACAGGGCCGCGTCGAGCGCAAGAACGTCTCGATTCTGATGCTCGACAGCCAGGGCGCAACCGAAGTGATGCGCTGGAACTTGATTGACGCCTGGCCTTCTGAGTGGCAAGGCGCCGTCCTGGATGCGCTTGCTCGCGAAATCGCCATCGAGTCGCTAACGTTGGTCTATGACACGCTGGAACGCGCCTAACCACGCATGAGCACGATCGGGCAGTTGCTCCGTCTTTCCCTGGCGCGCACCCTACGCCGAACAGCTGCGCTGGAAACACAAGCAGGTCGCCGACCTGTTCGAACGCATCGGCGGATTCAACGGCGCCCAGGTCACCGAGGTCATCCCCTGCCCCGCCCCTTACGCGTACCGCAACCGGATCC
>JBGAVB010000135.1:0-6828 GCA_044228345.1 Anaerolineae bacterium
ATGTGATTGTGGGCGCGCCCCACACCTCCAATTGGGATTTCCTGGTTATGCTGGGCACGGTCTTTACGGTCGGTATCGAGATGTTCTGGCTCGGCAAGCACACCCTGTTCAAACCGCCCCTGGGCGGCCTGTTTCGCTGGTTGGGCGGCATCCCCGTGGACCGCAGGCAGGCGAATGGGCTGGTGGACCAGTTGGTGAATGTTTTTCATGCCCACGAAAAGCTGGTCCTGGTTGTCCCGCCGGAAGGCTCACGTAAGAAGTTGAAGACGTGGAAAAGTGGATTTTACCACATAGCCAGAGGCGCGCAGGTGCCTATGGCGTTGGTGGCCATGGACTATGGGCGCAAAGTCGTTGGCTTTGGGCCTGTGGTGACACCCAGCGGCGACGTGGAGGCCGATATGGTGTCCATTCGCTCATTCTTTGCTTCGGCCGTCGGCAAGTTTCCTCATGAAACCGCGCAGATTGCGCTCAAGTAGCAGCTTTTCCCATCAGATGCCTGTGGCAAATCAGCCAGGTTGGATTCCTGCAGGCGTCTATCCATTCCTGGTTTGAGATGCCCGGAGATCAATGACCATGAGCGCCGCATCGCCCTTCATCAAACCACAGTATGGCGGCCGCTGCTTTGCGGACCTGCCATCCACCATGCACCGCTTGCTGACTGGCGATGGTCAGGCGGCCCTGGCGCCCGATCTACTCGATGGGCTGGCCGAACGCTACGATACCATCATCTTCTTGTTCGTGGATAGCTTTGGTTGGCGCTTTTTCGAAAAGACAGCTTCAGACTATCCGGCCCTGCAGCGCTTTGTGCAGCACGGTCACGTCGCCAAGATCACGTCGCAGTTTCCATCCACGACCGCCGCGCACGTCACCACCATCCACAGCGGTCTCCCCGTCGCGCTCAGCGGGGTCTACGAATGGTTCTACTACGAACCGCTGCTAGACACGATCATCGCGCCCCTGCTTTTCTCCTATGCTGGCGATGAGACGCCGAACACGCTGCAGAAGACAGGGATCACGGCCGCGCAGTTGTTTCCGACGCGCACCGTCTACCAGGCCCTGGCCGCGGCCGGGGCGAAGATCGTACTGGCGTTTCAACACGTCTCGATCACGCCGTCAACCTACTCAAACCACATGCTGGCCGGCGCTTCGGCGCAGCCGTTCAAGACGATCACGCAGGGGATGGTCAACCTGACGCAGGCGCTGGCCGACCGCCAGGGGCCTACCTACATCTTCCTCTATTATGATGAGATTGATGCGATCTGTCATCGGCATGGCCCCACGGCGGCGCAGACTGAGGCCGAAATTGACACCTTCTTGTCTGTCCTCGAGCGCCAGTTCTTTCGCCGTGTGCGCGGGCGTGCGGGGCGCACCCTGCTCATGCTCACTGCCGATCACGGTCAGGTGGATGTCAACCCCAACAAGACGATCTACCTCAACCAGCGTCGGGAATTTGCCGGCCTTGAGCGGTTTCTCAAGCACAATCGCCAAAATTGGCCTGTGGCGCCGGCTGGGTCTGCGCGCGACCTTTTCCTGGCGATCCACGATGACCGGCTGGATGAGGCGCACGCGTTTCTGGCTGCGCGCCTGGCAGGTCGCGCCGAGGTTCACAAAACCGCCGACCTGATCGCGGCCGGTTACTTCGGTCCGCTGCCCCCTTCGCCTGTCTTTCTGGCGCGCGTGGGCAACCTGGTCATCCTGCCGTTCGCGGGCGAAGCCGTTTTTTGGTACGAGAAGGACCGCTTCGAGCAGAAGTTCTGGGGCCATCACGGCGGCTTGACGCCGGAGGAGATGGAGATTCCGCTGCTGATGTGTGAGCTGTGAGAGATTGGAGAGCGGCGATCAGAGACTGGAGACCGAATGGGCGTCTACTGGGAAACTGAGTCCTTTGCGTTGTACGTTCCACCAAGAGGAGTCTGCGCGTGGGCTACCTGGTCTTAGAAGGCGGCGCTGAGTTTGGCGGGCGCATGGCTGAGCCGGACCGCCGCGCACTGGCGTTGGCGGGCGGGCCAGAGGCGTCCATCGTCATCATCCCCACGGCCGCGGCGCCAGATCACAATCATGAACGAGCCGGGCAAAACGGGCGGCGTTGGTTTGCCGGCCTGGGCGCGCGCCAGGTGCACGTCGCCCCGCTGCTTGACCGCGCCTCGGCCAATGAGCCGGGCGTGGCGGCGATGCTGCGCGCCGCGCGATTGATCTATCTCCTGGGCGGCTTCACGCACTACCTGGGGCAAACCTTGCTGGGCAGCCTGGCCTGGCAGGCCGCGCTGGAAGCCTATGCCGCCGGCGCAGTCATTGCCGGCAGCAGTGCGGGCGCAATGGTCATGTGCCAGTTCTACTACGATCCTCAGCGCGGCGTTGTCGAGCAGGGCCTTGCCCTGGCGCCCAACGCGTGCGTGCTGCCCCATCATGACACCTTTGGTCAGCGTTGGGCGCCGCGCCTGGGCAGCCTGCTCCCGCAGGCTGTGCTGATCGGCATAGATGAACGCACGGGGCTGATCAACGATGGGCCTGATGGCGCGTGGACCGTCTACGGTCAGGGCAGCGTGACGTTGTACCGCCATGGGCAAGCGCAGCGTGTGGCATCGGGGACAACCGTGAGCCTCGACGCATAGCCACGGTAAGAAAAGGAGTCAATCAAGACAGCCAATGGAAACAACGGTAGGGTATGAGCGAATTACGACGGAGGTGCGCGGGCATGTTTTTCTGATCGGACTCAACCGGCCAGACAAACTCAATGCCTTCGACGCGCAGATGCTGCGCGAGCTGGCGGCTGCGTACACGGCGTACGAGCAGAACCATGACCTGTGGTGTGGAGTGCTCTTTGCGCACGGTCGCGCGTTCACCGCGGGTCTGGACCTGGCCGGCATGATGCCCCTCCTGGCGCGAGGTGAAAGCATCGCGCCGGCGGGCAGCATTGATCCCTGGGGCGTCATGGGGCCGCCGGTCAGCAAGCCGATGGTGTGCGCTGTGCACGGACGCTGTCTGACGGCCGGCATCGAGCTGATGCTGGCCTGCGACATTCGCGTGGCGGCGCGCGATGCGGTTTTTGCGCAAATTGAAATCAAGCGCGGCATCTTGCCCTTTGGCGGCGCGACGATTCGCATGCCGCAGGTGGCTGGCTGGGGCAACGCCATGCGCTACCTGCTGACCGGCGACGAGTTCAACGCCGAGGAAGCCTATCGCCTGGGCCTGGTGCAAGAAGTGGTTGAGCCGGGCGAAGAACTGGCGCGCGCCGTGGCCCTCGCCGAGACGGTCGCGCAGCAGGCGCCGCTGGGTGTGCAAGGTACACTGGCGTCGGCGCGACAGGCGTTGGCTGAAGGTCCGGCGGCCGCAGCCGCCAGTTTGCTGCCGACCTTGCAGGCGCTGATCAAGACCGAGGACGCCCAAGAAGGCGTGCTTTCGTTCCTGCAGCGGCGCACAGCGCGCTTCAACGGGCGCTAGACCCTGCATGAGGGTTGACCGTTCATTTGCCGTTTGGCGACGTTTTGGGTTACAATATGAACCCCATGTGCCTCTTGTTCTCAATGCACCGTTTCGATTCAAACAAGGAGGATTTGATGAAGCAATTACGTGTTCTCACCGTCGTTGCGGTACTTGTCCTGTTGGCCGCGTTACTCGGCTCTGCCGCGCTGGCCAATCCAAGCATCGCATCCAAGACTGAAGGCCCTGCAGACACCTTTAGCCTCACCCTTCTGCACACCGATGACACCCACGCGCGCGTGGACGGGCAAGACGGGATCGGCGGCTCGGCCCGTTTGGCCACCACGATCAACCAGTTCCGCGCCGCCAACAACAATGTGATGTTGGTAGATGCCGGCGACCAGTTCCAGGGTACGCTGTTCTATCGTTTGTTCAAGGCCGACATCATCACCCAAACCATGAATATGCTTGGTTACGATGCGATGACGATCGGCAATCACGAGTTTGACGATGGCCCTGGTGAGTTGGCCCGCCTGATTACCGGCGTCAACTTCCCCGTCGTCAGCGCCAACATTGACGCCAGCGCAGAGCCGCTCCTGGCTGGACTCATTGCACCCTCTGCCGTTGTCACGATTAACGGCGAGCAAATTGGCGTCGTGGGTGTGACCACGCAGGAAACACCGATTCTCTCTAGCCCCGGCCCCAACGTCCATTTTACGGACGAAGTGGCGGCCGTGCAGGCGGCTGTGGATCAGTTCACGGCCCAGGGCATCAACAAGGTTGTGGCGCTGACGCACATCGGCTATGTTGAAGACGTCGCGCTGGCGCAGGCCGTGCACGGTGTGGACATTATCGTCGGCGGTCACAGCCACACCTTCCTCTACACGCCGGACACCGCGCCCGTCAACGGCGACATTCCGGCTGGCCCGTATCCCACAGTCGCCACTGGCACCGACGGCAACCCCGTGCTGGTGGTGCATGCTTTCCAGTGGAGCCGCTACCTCGGTCATCTTGACGTAACCTTTGACAGCAACGGTGTGCCGAGCTCCTGGTCCGGCGATCCCATCTATATGGGCCCCAGCGTCGCCAAAGACCCGACCGTCCAGGCCCTGGTAGACTCCTACCGCGCCCAGGTGGACGTGCTGCGCAATACCTTCATTGGCGAGACGACCGTGCCGCTGCCGATTATCGTCGGCGGCCAGCAGATCTGCCGCGCCGGTGAATGTCTGATGGGCAACCTGGTGGCTGACGCCATGCTGCGGCGCGTCAACATGATTGACCCGAACGTGCACTATGATTTTGCCATCACCAACGGCGGCGGTCTGCGTGCACCGATTGACGTCGGGCCGATCAGCATTGGCGAAGTCTTCGAAGTGCTGCCCTTCGGCAACACCATTGCCACCTTTGGCTTGCGCGGCGCGGATGTCATCACGGCCCTGGAAAACGGCGTCAGTCGTGTGGGCCTGGGCAGCAACGGCCGCTTCCCGCAGGTCAGCGGCCTGCGCTTCAAGTTCAACTTGAAGTTCCCGGTTGGCTCACGCGTGAGCGACGTTGAAGTCTTCAACGGCACGAGCTACGAGCCAATTGAAATGGACCGCGTCTACAAGGTCGCCAGCAACAACTTCATGCGCCTTGGCGGCGACGGCTATACGGTCTTCCTGACCAACGCCATCAACCCGTACGACTTCGGGCCTGGGTTGGAAGATGCCGTGATGGACTACATCACCGTCATGTCGCCGATTACGCCCGTGATCGAAGGGCGCATCACGCGCGTCACGGTCACCGATTCCATCCAGGTCTCCCCCACCACGGCGATGGTCGGCCAGACGGCTACTGTCAGCGTCAGCGCCAGCAACACCGGCGGCGTGAATGGCATCATGCACATCGTGCCCTTCGACGCGAACCAGGTGGAGTATGTGGAAGGCAGCGCTACGAACGGCGCCTTCCCGGTGCGCGTACCGATGAATGTCGCGATGAACCTGCTGCAGAATGGCGGCGTGGCGGCCCTCAAGGCGGCTGCGCCCACGACCAACGGCGCGGTGGCAGTGGCCTGGGTTGGCAATCAGGCGCCGGATCAAACCGCGGCGTTTGACTTCCAGCTCAAGGTGCTGCCAGGCGCGGCGGGCGCTGGCGTCAACCTGACCGTGAAATCCTACGTGATGAACACCGAAATGGCGACAGCCACGGCCACGCTCAGCGTGCCAGCGCTCAACGCGTATGAGATGACCTTCCAGAACGGCGCCAATGGTTACAGCGGCACTGACGACACTTATCTCAATGCCTGGATGCCGACGATGGCCTACGGCATGGGGAGCAACTTCTACATCCGCCAGCCCGGCGTCAAGACTGCGCTGGTGCAGTTCGATCTCTCCGGCATCAACAGCGCGGCTCACGTTTCCCAGGCGCAGATCGGGATGTGGGTCACCTACGGCAGCGGCAATCCCGTCACGATGGAAGCCTACGAGGTTACCAAGCCGTGGGCCGAGGACAGCGCCAGTTGGATGGATGCTGCCGCGGGAACGCCGTGGGAAATGCCGGGCGCCATGGGCCCCAGCGATCATGCGGCGCGGTTTAGCGATCGCGTCTCCTTTGGCGGCGGTGGGCGTTGGGTTTGGTTCGACGTGACCAGCCTGGCCCAGAAGTGGGTCATGGATCCGGGCACCAACAACGGCATCGTGGTCATGGGCACCGGCGCGACCAACTCCGAGCTGGAGTTCACAGCGTCCGAGTATGTGGTATCGTTCGCGCGACCGCAGCTCAAGCTGGTTTACCAGGCGCCTTGACGCTAGACACTGGCCGGGTGTGGGTACACGTCCGGCCAGCGTGAGCTTGACGCCGACGTCATAACGGAAGCGCCAAGCAAGACACCGGGCTTTCGATTCTCATCAGGATCGGAAGTCCGGTGTTTTTGTTGCCCTGGGGCGATTGACAGCATGCTGTTCCCGCCCTACCATGCGGGCGCATTTCACCGTCGGAGAAACCATTGATGACTCCAATGATTCACCTGCGCGTGCAGATCGCAGCGCCGGCATGACCTTCCTTCATCCTATCCCCTCAAACCAGGCATCCACCGCCGCACGCGTTTCCGGGCTAAAAGCCGCGAATTCCTCGTCAGTGATGAGGTTATGTTGACGCCACAAGACCAG
The DNA here is from genome assembly GCA_044228345.1 of Anaerolineae bacterium. Classification (GTDB taxonomy): domain Bacteria; phylum Chloroflexota; class Anaerolineae; order SSC4; family Amarolineaceae; genus Amarolinea. The sequence goes on from JBGAVB010000135.1 coordinate 6,567, forward strand.
GTGGCTCAGGGCATACGAGCGACTCCATCGGTTGAAGCTGTCGGCCACTAGTTGATCCTGTTCCTGGATATGGCGGTACAACGCCAGGTAGGTGGAGTGGCAGCTTCCCTCCTCGGCTGCGGCGATCAGGCTCTGCGCCGCGGCCGAGCAGTTCTTCGCCAAGCCGGTGCTCGCGATCAACGCCACGACTTACTGGGATGCGTTGCGGCGATCCGGCATCCAGGACCGCGTCCACGGCTACGGCACGCTGCTCGAGAAGTTC
>JBGAVB010000136.1:0-6818 GCA_044228345.1 Anaerolineae bacterium
GGTCAGCACGCTGGGGAAGAAGACCGCATACGTCAAAATGGCATGAATATACTTCCAGGCCGCGGGAATGCCGGGATCGGTATATTGGTGATGGAAGCCAAGCGGCGTGGAAAGAACCAGGAAGAGCCAGAAGGCGAGACGCGCCAGCGGTTCGCTGAACAACTTGCCGCCCACCTGTTTTGGAATCATCCCATACCAGGAGATGTAGACTGGCAGCAGCCAGAAGTAGACCAGCGGGTGGCCGGTGAACCAGAAGAAGGTTCGCGCGAGCTGCGGGTCAATGCCTTGCACCAGGCCCAGCGACCAGGGAATGAGCTGGAAAAGCATCTCCACGGCGATGCCCAGGGTGGCAATCTGCCATAGAACCATGGTGATGAGCGAACCAAAGGCAATGAACGGAGTACGCTCTTTGGGGTTTTCACGCCGCCAGGCGCGCCAGGTCATGATGATGCCCCAGCCGACCACCCACGAACCGACGACCACCAGGGTCAGGCCGATATAGAAAAGCGCCGAGGCTTTCAGCGGAGGGTAGAACGTGAAAAGCACCGTCGCCTGGTTGGTTAGCAGGGCGATGGATGCCAACACCAGGCCCAATACCATCACCACCAGGGCAATCGTGTGCACGATCGGCTTGACAACTTCCTTCTTCAAGCTGTAGCTCGTGGTAAACGTGAGAAACCCAGTGATGAAGAAGGTGGTCCAGACCAGGGCATTGAGCACAGCGTGCAGCGTCAATCCCTGGTAGTAGCTCTGAATCCCAAGTGGCCGCAAGAGTCCATAGAGGTTGATGCCGTTATGTTCCAGCTTCTGGAATGGGCCGATGAGACCGCCAATGGCCAGGGCGGCCATGGCAATGCCGATATGCCAGGCGGTGAAACGGTTGGCACGAGGAAAGTTTTGAGTCATATCGTAACCTCACGACAAAAGATATCAAGGGCGAATGATGAGAACTGGCTCATGATCATGCCGGCGGCTGAGCGCTTACGGTTCCACGATGATCTGCGCAAACATGGTTTGGTGCCCAATGCCGCAGTATTCATGGCAAATGATCTTGTACGTGCCGGGCTTGTCGAAGGTGTGCGACAGCTTGGAAACCTGGCCTGGAATGATCATGAAGTTGACGTTGGTTTCGTCAATGTGGAAGCCATGCATGACATCCTTGCTGGTGACATAGAATGTCACTTTGGAGCCAGCTTTGACTTTGATCTCGTTCGGTTTGAACGACCAGGTTTGGGCCAACAGGCGCGCTTCGAATTTGCCCGGCGCCAGTTCGCGCAGGCCAGGTTCGCCGAATGAGGTGGCGCCTGGTGTGGCGACGAGGCGTGGATCTACACGCATTTCAGGCGATGGCACCTGAATGCCGGTGGCGAAGGCTGAGACGGTGATCGCGGCCCCAAAGATCAACAGCATGGCCGCTGCGACATAAATCCATAGCTTCTCGTAGGGATCAACATGTATCATTGCGTGACTCCTCGCGCCAACATGATCAGATAGGCGCTGCCCCATAAAGCGATGATCAACAACAAGTAGATCGCCAAAACAGCCAGTGTTCCCTTCGGTGCTTCCATGACTTTTTCTCCTCTCTGATCCTCACTAACAGCAGCCGAACCTTACTCGGGCTGACGGATGTCAACGTCGAGCTTGATCTCTCCACTCGTCTCGAACTTCAGCGTCAGCGGGACCTTCGCGCCCGGCGCAAAGGCTTCTTTTTTATCAATACACATGACGTGCATGCCGCCTGGCTTCAACTCCACAGTCTTGCCAGCCGGTATTTCGATGAACCCGCCCGGCACGGGACGCATGCCCATGGCGCCTTCCGCGGTCTTGTACGTTTCATGCAGCTCAACGACGCCGCAGGCCGTGGATGCGGCCCCGGTCAATTTGTCGGCTGCCCCGCCGCTGTTTTTCAGGTTCATATAGAACGCGCCGGTCATCATCATCTGCGGCGACGGTCGTCCCCATGCTTCTTCGACCTTGATCTGCGGCCCGGCTGGCGCGGCGCTGCACGCAGCAAGAATCATGGTCAATGCCAGGACAACGCCTACGACGAGCCATGAGCGTTTCATTGTTTGTTTTCTCCTCAGGTTATGCCAGGCAAGCAGCGCCTGGCTCGATCTCGATTTGACTGGGCACAGCTAGACGTTCAATCTGGTCATCAGGGAATCAATTCATGCGCAGGAGCGCGCGCAGATCGCCTGCGATCTCGGTGCCGGTGGCGCCAAAGGGAATCAGCAGGCGGATGCTGCCCTGCCGATCAAGCACGAGCACAGTGGCCGTATGATCAATGAGATAACCGGTGGCCGCGGTGCCCTCATGCGCTTTGTAATAGATGCCTAACGGCGTCGCCGCGGCGGCGATCTCCGCTGGCGTGCCGGTAATGCCAATGAACGATGGATCGAAATTCGCCACGTACTCCGCCAGGCGTGCAGGCGTATCGCGGTCGGGATCAACGGACACAAAAACTACCTGCACCTGCTTTGCATCAGCGCCCAGGTCGTGCATGGCTGCGGCCAACTCGGCCAGCGTCGTGGGGCAGACGTCAGGGCAGTAGGTGTAGCCAAAATAGAGTGCGACCAGTTTGCCGCGAAAATCAGAGATGTGCACCGGTTTGTCGCCCGCGGCGGTCAACGAAAAATCGTTGACGGGCATGGGCGGCTCCATGAACATACCAGTCCAGGTATGGGGCGGATTCAGAAAACGGATCGCAACCACGACCGCGAGAACCAACAGAGCCAGGGCGGCGGGCCAGATCCATCGCGGCGCGGCGCCGAGGCGCCGGACCATCACGGGCTGCATAGGCAGTTCCTCTCCCTCTCACTTGGCATAACACAGAAACAGGTGCGCGGCTTCATAGGCTACTTTGCCTGCGCCCGTGCTGTTTTGCACTTCGCTGACGATCAGCGCCATGTCACGCATGATGCGATCAATCCCCGGCTCGGCCGTGCGATACTCCGCACGCAGGATGCCCCAGCCGTCCACCAGGAAGAAACCAGGATCAAAAGTAAAAGAGCCGTCGGCCTGGGGCGCGTAGTAAAGGCTGAAACCATCGCCGATGGCGACTTTGAGCGCCGCGGCATCGCCTGTTGCCACACGCCAAACGGCCGGGTCTGCGCCCACGCGGTTCGCGTAGGCTGCCAGAGCCGCCTGCGAGTCATGGTCGGGATCGAAGGAGATCGTCACCAACTTGACCGGGAGGCTCTGCGTGTTGATGGCGCCCAGGCGTTGTTGCACCTCACGCAGGGTGGCGGCCGTTTGCGGACAAGGCGCCTGGCAGCCAGTGTACGTGATGTTGTAGAGCACGAGCTGGCCGCGCAGGTCTTCACTGGTGAGCGCAGCGCCATTCTGATCACGCAGGGCAAACGCGGGCGCCAGTTTGATGCGCGGCAGCACTTTGATCGGCTGCAGGGTGGCGAAGGCCAGAACCGATGCAATCAGGAGTCCACCAGTCACGTAGAGCGCGCGCATGAAAAGCTTCATGGTGCGACTCGTGGTTGTTGCGGGGGGCGGCTCGAACGGCTGCCCTTCGCGGCTGCAGCTGGCACAGCCTCTGACTGGCGCAGGACGCGCAGCAGGTTGGGAACGGTGGCGCGGGTGCGAGCCTGACGCTCGTGCACCACCATCGTGTCGTCAGTCAAGGTGACATAAATCACCCGGCGCGCGGCGGCGCCGACCAGCAACGGCGCCAGGTCATCCTGGCGTAACTCTGGCGCCGCATGATCTACAATCAGCGTATCTGGCTGCGCGGACAACAGCAGGCTTTCGGCTTCGGCCCACGTATCGGCGGCGCCGACGATGACAACCGACGGTTCGGAGGCGAGCAGGCGCGCCAGTCCGTCACGAAAGAGGCCATGGCCGATCAAGAATACGTGTACGCTCATAGGTGGGCTTATTGTGGCACAAGCAGCCGCTTCTGTCGTCGCCCAGAGGGAGAGAGTAGAGGATAGAAAAACGGCTGCCTACCGGGTAGCCATCTGGCTAAGGCATCGGCGCTGGGTATAGTCCAAATGGGCTAATCCTGGCGCTCGTTCATGAGTCAGCGCCGCCCGCGGCGCCGCTCGAAGCAGGCTTGCCCGCGGGATGCGCGCGCCGTGAGCAGGATCGCACATCTTGCCGCGCGGCAGGGGGAGGAAAAGCTCACTTGTGGTTTGCCGGTGGGGTGCGAGCGCCATCGCCCCTGGCTGGCGGCTGCGTTGCAGACCCCGTTGGAGCGGAAATGCCAGAAAGCCCTGCGCGCACGGCCCACGCGGCCGCCTCGGCGCGGCTGCGCAGGTGCAGCTTGTCCAGAATGCTGCCCAGGTGGGCCTTGATCGTGTGCGGCGACAGGGAAAGCGCGGCCGCAATCTCTTTGTTGCTCAAGCCGCGCGCCACGAACTGCAGCACCTCGCGCTCCCGCTCGGTCAGCTCGTCCGGCTCTGCAGCGCCTGCGCTGGACCGCGGTGCGGCAAACTCGTTCAACAGCTTGATCGCCATCGCGGGGCTGACCACCGCTTCGCCTGCGTGCACGCGCTGAATGGCATCCGCCAGTTCGGCGCTGGTGCTGTTTTTGAGCAGATAGCCGCGCGCGCCGGCCCGAATGGCCGTGAACAGGTCTTCTTCGCGCTCAGAGACAGTCAGCATCAGGATAGGCAGGTCGGGATAGCCCTGGCGGAGCCGCCGCGCCGCTTCTAGCCCGCCCATGCCCGGCATGTTGACATCCAGCAATACCAGGTCGGGTGTCGCTTTGAGTACAGCGGCCAGTATCTCTTCGCCGCTGCTGGCATTCGCGACCACACGCAGGCCGTCCATGTCATTGAGGATGCGCACAAGGCCCTCACGAAACAGGTGATGATCGTCGGCGATGGCAATACGTATCATGAGATGATTCACTCGGGCGTCGTAAGCGGTACTGTAACAGCCAGGCGCGTGCCCTGCTCGGGACCGGTGGCAATGGTGAGCGCGCCGCCCAGGCCCTCCGCGCGTTCGCGCATGGAGGCCAGGCCGTGACTGCGATAGATGCGGCTTGGGTCGCTCATCGTCGGAAAGCCACGGCCGTCGTCGGTGATAGCCAGGGTGCAGTGATCGCCCTCCGCGCGCAGCGCCACGGTGACCTGCCGGGCCTGGGCGTGTTTGCGCACGTTCGTCAACGCTTCCTGGGCAATGCGCAGGAGCTGAAAGCCGGTGGTTGCGTTGGTTTCAAGCCCTGGCGGCTCTGCGCTAAACTGGGCGGCGATGCCCGTTTGCCGCGCAAAATCCGCCGTGTAATCGGCCAGGCAGGCGGTGATCGCGCCCGGTTTTTCGGCCGTCAGCCGCAGGCCGTCAATCGCTTCGCGCACATCCACATAGGCGCCGCGGATGGACTGACGCAGCTCGCCCAGCTCCTGTATCGCGGAGGCTTGTCGCCCGCTGTGGAGGAGCTGCTCCAGGCGCTCTGCTTGCAAACCGAGATAACCCAGGGTCTGCGCCAGACCATCGTGAATCTCGCGCGAAAGGCGATATCGTTCCTCCAAGACCGCCATTTGGTTCACTTGCGATAGGAGCTGCGCGTGACGAATCGCCAGGGCAATCTGGTGGGCCATCGTCGTCAGGAGTTCGCTGTGCTGTTGACTGAACGCGCGTCGGCGTCGCGCGCCCAGGAAGATAGCGCCGAAAACTTGACCTTCTGCCGCCAGGGGCGCGGCGGCCGCAGAGAGCAGCCCGCCTCCTGCGTTGGCGCCTAAATCTGGCGCCATCACCGGCGCGCCCGCGGCATAGGCCCGGGCAACCATCTGGAGCCCCAGGCCAAAGCGTGGGTCGCTGACATCCGCGCCCAAGTCACGCCGCGCCTGGCAGGTCCACATCTGGCGCGCCGTATCGAACAGGAACAGCCCACCGGTCTGCGCCTGCCAGCCCGCTGCGGTGATGTCAAGCACCTGGGCCGCCAATTCACTTACCTGATCGCGCGACACCGTCGCCGGCGATTGCGTGGCCCGGTCAAGCGCATGCAGCGCGCCGACCTGCCGCACGCGGGCGCGCAGAGTCTCCAACATCGCCGCGATGGAAGTGCCGAGGATGTTGAGCAGACGCACGTGGTCTTCCGGCGGGCCATCAGCGGAAGGGAAATAGGCTGAAATCACGCCGACGCGCTCCTGCTCGTGGTTGATGGGCAGGCAGATGAGGGAATTGATGCCCTCGTCACGCGCCAGATCGTGCAGGTCCACGAACAGAGGGCAGTCGCTGGAGGCTTCAGTTCTAAGCACCTGACAGGCGCGGCAGCGGCCGGCCGCCACTCCGCCATCAAGGCGGCGGCGCAGGCCGCTGAGGTAGCGGTCGCTGAGCCCCCAGGCCATGTCCAGGTTGAGGCGGTCGCGGTCTTCGTCGAAGGTGATGACGGTCGAGGCGCGCGCATTGGTCAACTGCAGCGGCGCCTGCGCTGCCAACGCCAGGACTGCCTGTTCATCGGTGGCTGCGGTCACGCGTTGCTCCAGATCATGCATCGCCAACAGCTTCTGGTGGTTGAATTCTAGTTCAGCGAAGGCCTGGCGCAGTCTCTCTTCCGTGTCAGATTGACGCGCAATGGCGTTGGCAATCCAGGTCAAGGCCAGCCAGGCCGCCAGGGTGCCGGAGATGCTGAAGAGGAGAAGTTCGGCCACGCTTTGCCAGGTCGGCGTGACCAGTAGACGGATGAGCACCTGGTGGAGCGCGGCGACAGCCACGATGACTGCGGGCGCCAGCCAGCGTAATTGGCGCACTTGGGTGTACAGCGGCGAGGGCCGCGGCTGGGTGGCGGGAGTTGTGCTGGTTGTCTGGCGTAAGGCCTGATTGAACATACCGTATCCATCGCTTGAGCACCGGTTGTCAGA
>JBGAVB010000137.1:0-6807 GCA_044228345.1 Anaerolineae bacterium
ACCGACAAGGGGCAACCAGGCGCGTGACCCGCGGCCGTGGCTTAACCGTGCGAGCAGCGCCCACCCGGCCAGGCCCATAACTAAGGCGCCCCAAGCCCCGCGCGATCCCGTCAGCAGCAGGGCGATCAATGCGACGGCGATCAGCGGCCAGGCGACCCGCGACCGGCGCACGGCTCGACTGCGGTTCGACGGCTCGACGGCTCGACTGAGCTCGCCGAAGTCTGAGCTCGCCGAAGTCAGGCTCACCGCACGGGGCCTGAGCGGCTCGACTGAGCTCGCCGAAGTCTTGTCGAAGGCCGCTCACCCGGAGGCGCGCGTCGCTGTGGACTTGGCGCTGACCGCCTTGGCTGGCGGCGGCGGGATCGTGCCAAAAGGGGGCAGCGGCTCGCCCCCGTTGACCCCGTCAGCGCCCTTGACCGGACGCACGAACGTGTACTGCGCACGCACCTGGTTACGCACATGCTCGGCCGCATCCGGCACCAGCTCGCCCGCCAGACTCTGCGCCGTACCCAACAACGTCTTCGCCTTCTCTTGTTCAATGTTCAACTCCAACAGCTGCCCGGCATAGGCCGCGCGCCGCCGCGCGCGCGCGATGCGCGCCTCAGGGTCAAACACCGACACCCCAACGCCCCCAACCACATTCCCGATCACCACACCGATCACACCGAACAACGCCACCGTCGGCAGCCACACCGGCGCAACCACATCCGTGCGGATGAGGAGCACGTCACCGGCGAAGGCGCAAGCCATGCCAATCAGGTCAAGGATAATCATCCCGCCCGCAATCGTTTCCTGCTCGGCGCTCAGCGCCCCGTGGTTGTAGTACGACTCCCACAGCACAACGCCCAAGTCAATCGCGGCCAGGCCGAAGATCGCCACGATGAAGGCGTCAGACGGCAGGGTCGTCGTCAGAAAGTGATAAGTCCGAAAGCCCGTGAAGGCCAGCAGACTGATCTTCAACAGGTTGATCAGTAGGCGTTTGCCGCCCAGCTCCATCCGAATCATGTCGTTCATCTTCGTCTCCCATCAACACGGGCAATAGGGTTAGCGTAATGCCAGTAATTACCAGCAGCACCTGACCCAACGGGCCGACCAACGGGATCAGCCGGCCAAACACAGCCGCGGCGACAATCGCGGCGATCAACGCGCCCCAACTGCGCACTTGCAGCGAGGCAAGCAGGGGGCCAACGGCGAACACAGTCGCCGGAATCGCGGCGGGCAAATCGCCGCCAAAACCAATGAAGATCGCCGGCCACGCATCCACAACCACAAGCACGCCGGCCGTCACGATGGCCGCGCGCAGCAGCCACGGCGTGAGGCCCAGCAGCCAGGGCAGCGCCGCCTGCACCAGCCGCGCCAGCTCAGCGAGCAGCGCCGCGGCGACTTTGGCCGCCCCGCCGATCACCGCGGCCGCCGCGGCCACGACCGCCAGGGCCAGCGCCGCCAGGCCCACGGCCAGGAGCTTTAGCGCGCTGGCCGTCGCGCCGGCCAGGCGGGGCAGCAGGTCAGCCGGTTCGCGCGTGGTTCACTTCCTTTCTGGGTATTCTCCGCGTCTTGGTGTGGGGCGGGCGATTAAAATCGCTGCAACCACGGCAAAGCCTCCCTGCGGAGGCTGCGCCCCAAACTGAAATGCGCGTTTTGGTGTGAGCCATTGCGTCCTGGCGCGTCCAGGTTGAGCAGGGGTTTGGGATTTTCGGGCGACGCTGTGGTATAATCTTGGCTGGTCATTGCGCTCGCAATGCCGTTGCGCGCTAGAGGCTCTCATCCTCTGGCGCGCGTTTTCTTTCTCGCCAGTCAAGTTGAGGTGCGACGCCTGGCCTGGGCATTGCCATCCATTGAGCTTGCCACAGAGGCCCAGGCGCGGGCGTCGCATCAGGTTGGTGTCGCGTGCGGTGGGTGGCAGCCGGCCGCACGTGACAGCACGTCTCTCGTTATTCTAGCACAAGACGATCAATAGAACAAATGTTCTATTTGATTTACCGCCTATCCGCCGCGTCGGCCCTGGGCGGCTGACGCGCGCCCGGGAAGCCGGGGACAGCAGGTGATGTAGGCTTTGAGGAGCGCCGGAGTGACGCCGGCCGCGCGCCAGCGCGCCTCCAGACGAAACCACGGATCTGCGTGCTGCGCCGCGGCCAGCTCGGGCAGCGCGGCGCGCGCGGCCGCATCGAGGGCTTGCAACTGCCGCGCCAGGTCGAGCAGGGCGGGGGGCGGCGGATCGTTGGCCAGCAATCGTTTGACCACCATGCCCGGCGCGTTGGTCAGATTTTTCCCCTGCACCGCCCAAATCCAGGCCTGGGCGGAGGCCCAGCTCACGCCGCGGCGCGCGATTTTCCCCAGGTTCGGTTCCACAATGCCGAACGCGGCCAAAAGATCGCAGACCTCGGCCTGCGGACCAGCAGCAGCAGCATTTTGGGCTTGAGAAGCAGCCGCGGCAGCCGAAACCTGGGCCGGGGAAACAACAGCAGCAGCAGGCGGTGTTTGAGCCGCTGATGTGCGGTCGGCGGGCGCGATGCTGTTGTTGGTAGTCTTTGCGGAAGTCTTTGTTGAAGTCTCTGTTGTATTCTCTGGTATTGTCGTTACAAGTTGCGCGCTTCGATTTTTCATTTTGCGCGTATGCATTTTGCATTTTGCGCGCTTCAATTTATCATTTTGAAAAATGCATTTATCATTTTGAAAAATGGGCGGCTCCAGGGGCGGCAGAAGGACGCTGCGCAGGCGGCTCAGGCCCACGGGGTTGAGGGTAAACCATTGCGTGCGGTCGAAGCCAAGCCGGTTGAAGTTTCCGATCAGGATCAACTGATTGTCTTTGAGGTTGCTGATGATGCGGCCAATGGTGGGGAGACTCCACCAAGAAAAATGGGCTTGCAGATCGGCGAGGCTTTGGTGAGTCCATTTCTGCCCGTCGTGCCAGTGCCGTTCGTCGTCTGGCGCAATGCGCAGGAGGTAATCGAGCTGCAAAAGCACGATAGACTCGTTGAGTCCAATCTCTAACGCCAGCTCAGGACAAATCCGCATGGGATGCGGATCGTTGAGAATAAGCAGACCGGCGGGCCTGGGCGATGCGGCGGGTTGGGTGTCCATCACTGAGATACCTTATTCAATACGCAACATGAACCGTGCTGGTGTATCGTCTTGATCCGTATTCTATCACGTCAATGAGCTTTGTGTCAAATGAGTATAACATTATATCATCATATGAACATTTATTATTATACGCTTTTGAGTTGACAAAATAACCACCATAAATTAGAATTTCGAATAGAAATGGCGGTGAATATGAATGAAAAACGGTTGCAGGTTTCGCTAGATGCCGATCTCCACAAGGCAGTCTTTATTAAGGCTCGCCAGGAGGACGTCGCGGTCAGCGAGCTGGTGCGTGAATGGCTAGAAGCATGGCTCAACGGCGATCCGGCCTTTACGCCAAAAGCAAGTAATGTCACGGCCAAAAGGTGAGTTAAGAGCTTGTGCTCATGGCGGATAAAACGACCTGCGGGTAGAAATCCCTTTGCGCCTTTGCGTCCTGGCGTTTAAGTTTTGCGCATTTTTATAGTACAATATCAGCGTAAGCCAACAGGCGGAGCGCTCACGCGGCGCAGCCTGGGGAAGAGGCGCAAGCTCACTTCCCACCAGGGTTGCAGCAGCAGGGCAGTCGAGATGACCAGTCGGGGCTGCCCTGTTTGCTTTTCTGAGAGTATACACCGTTCTCGGTGATTTGTCAAACACAACAAGCCACAACAAAACACAACAAGACAAAAAAAGGTCTTTCACAAAAAAGAGGAACGCAGAATGACAGAGCCAGAAGTTCTAACTGTGGAACAGGTGGCAGAATACTTACAAATACCCGTGCAAACAGTTCGTCAGCATTTACGAAACAGAGAACTGCCTGGACGCAAGGTTGGCAAGGTCTGGCGCGTCTTGCGTTCGGAGCTTGAGGCCTGGCTGAGGCAGCCCGAGCCGGTGGAGGAGGGGGAATGAGTCTGCGTCCAAGTTCAATAGAGCGGACGCAGATCAACGCAGAGCCACGCTGATCGGTCATTCATCGTTCCGAAGCGGCTCTGTGTCGAGTTTCAGCCTGTCCCTATAGTTGGAGACCCATCTGCAGAGGTTTTTCTGTCTGTTCCGCCAGCTTTCTGGCGAGGATATGCTGCGGAGGCGCAAAGTTTACGATCAACACTTCTTTGTTGAGTACGCGCTCACTTTTGCCTTTTTCGATGTTCATGCCTGAGTAAGACTGCACCGGAATAATGTGGCATTTAGGATTGGCGTACATGGTGCGAATCTCTGGCACATCATAGGATGACAAGATCCATCTGGCTTCTGTGCGTATCAAACGATCAGCCAGTGTTTGATGGTCTTTCCAATCTCGCATATTATAGACATAGTTACATTTGTTTCCCGGGTAGGGAGGATCAACGTACATCACGGTATTAGGCTTATCGTAGCGCTCGATGCATTCTTGCCAGTCCAGATTTTCAATAATGACCGTGCGCAAACGCGCATGAACCGGTTCCAGGCGTTGTCTCAGTGTCTTCAACGCCCCAATCAAGCGATTCCCATGCCCCCCATCGGTAATGGCTGTTTGGAAGCGTGGGTAATTCAGCTCGCCGCCCCAACCGGCCATAATCAAATAATAAAAACGGTGCGCCCGTTGAATATCGCTCAGTTGTGAACAATCGAGATCGGCGAGGCGTTCAAATTCCGCACGGGAGACCAATTCCCACTCAAACGAAGCGATCAACTCTTCAGGTTTTTCTTTGACAACCCGAAAGAAAGTTACCAGGTCTTGATCAATGTCATTGAGAATCTCGACTTTACTCGGGGGCTTGGCAAACAGAACCCAAGCCGCGCCGGAGAAGAGTTCAAGATAGCAGGTGTGATGTGGCAACAGCTCGACAATTTCATGCCGCAGGCGAGATTTTCCGCCCACCCACTTGAAAGGGCTATTCACAACCTGAGGTTCCTTGATCTGAGATAGTGCCACGGTTATGCCTTTTTGATCTATCAAAATGTCTCCAGTGAAGACATTTTATCATATTCTTGGTCATTTGTCAAACGTATGAATGAATCCATCCAACGGTTTGGGGAAAAGCTGCGCCTGTTACGAACTCAACGCGACATGACGCTCAAAGAGTTAGCGGCTGCACTTGGTTATGTTGCCCACGGTTACATCAGCGAAATCGAATGTGGCAAAAAGAAACCAACGGTTGAATTTGCGCTCAATGTGGCTCGCTTATTCAATGTCACCACGGACCTACTCTTGAAAGACGAGTTAGATTTGGTTCTTGATAGGCTTGCCACTAATACCGAGATTGTCTCATGATTCTGGTCCCCTTTGTGCATAGATTGCCGACCGCGCATGAAATAGAGAAGTTGCGCCTCATCTTGAGCACATTTCAAGATGGTAGCGGTATGCTTTTCGTCAAGAATCAGGGAACTCTCCCTGGTTGGAGAGATTTTGAGCGATCAGTCGCTTTGGTATTTGGCGGCGTCGCCCAAGAAAGTAAAGCCATTTTTGATGTACTCATTCCCGATCCTAATCGTCCAGGCATCCATTACGGCGTGTCCTGCAAAGTTCGCAACCTACTGAGAGACGTTGATCGAAAAGGGCGCGTCTCTATTGAAGTCTCCAACTCGCTGGGCAAATTCTGGGATGCCCTTGATAGAGCAGCATTGAACCACCAGACCTACGCACAAAAACCTGATCGCGTCGGTGAAACCATTCTCAACCTGGTTGAGAGCTGGTACAGCCCGGTAAGTCAAGCCAACGGTGGAAATACGGATCTCGATGGCAGCTTCTATCTGGTTCTTCAATGGGACAGAACCTCAAAGAGGTACCAATTATATCAGTTTCCCCTCCGTTTTCCCAATCCAGGTGATATTTCGTGGGAGGTAACCGGGAGAAGACTCATTGGTCGAGATGCAACCGGAGTCCTCTTTGAGTGGTATGGCCTGGCTGGTGGACAACTGAAGTATTATCCACTGGTTGATAAAGCCATTTGGACGTCTCAGCGTTTTCAACTTGAACCTCTACCGCCTAACGATATGCGCTACGGAATTTTACGAAAGGCGTCCGAGTATTTCCCTGAGCTTTGGAATGCGTGTCTCGAGTGAGGAGAACTTCCTGGGGTAAGGTTGGCAAGACCTGGCGCGTCTTACGTTCGGAGCTTGAGGACTGGCCGCGGCAGCCGCAGCCGGTGGAGGATGGGGAGGCGGAGAAGTAGTGAGGCGGCAGTTATCTGAGAACCGGGAGATCGGATTTCGTCGGCCAAGGAGTTAGTACCATGTCAAGTAAACAGTTTTGGATAGGCGTTGTCTCGCGCGCCCATGTCCAAATCGGGGTTAGCGGCGGCTTTGTGCAATTAAATCACGGCAAAAAAGCCCCTCTTCAAAAGCTGCAGGCCACAGATGGCTTTGTCTACTATTCCCCAAAAACCAGTTACCCAACGGGCGAACCCTGCCAACTGTTCACCGCGATTGGGATTGTAAAGAGCGGCGAAGTTTATCAGGCTGATATGGGCGACGACTTCCACCCTTTTCGGGTTGATGTTCACTTCCTCAGTGCCAAAGAAGCTGCCATCAAACCTTTGCTCGACAAACTTTCGTTTATTAAAGACAAGACCCATTGGGGGGCCGCCTTTCGCTTTGGGCACCTCAAAGTGCCCGCTCAGGATTTTAGGCTAATCGCAGAGGCAATGGGTTGCGACTTCGAGCGCGACTTTGGCGGCTAAGATCTGCTGTGACTCGCGCCGCGGGCGGCGGTTGGTTTGTGCGGCAAGTAGGCTGAGCTGGTCAATCAACGTATGCGTT
>JBGAVB010000138.1:0-6800 GCA_044228345.1 Anaerolineae bacterium
GGGGAGCATCGCCTCGCCTGCGTATTCACCGCTCTCCACAACGGTCAACGGCCCGCGCTCGAGGGTCAGGCCGGTGTCGTTCTTGAAGCGCGCGGTGATGATCGGATTGAGCGGGTGCTTGCGGCCGTTGTAGATGCGCTCCTTGCGAAAAACGGGCCGCGCCTGCAAGATCGGCACCAGGGCCGAACGGCCGCGCTTGACCGTCACCGGGTTGGCGACCGCGTAGCTGAAGAATTCGCCTTGCGCCTGGCCCGTGGCCGCCACCACGGTGGAATCGGCCAGATCCGCGACGCTCATCTTGGCCATCGGCGCGGCAGCCGCCATGTCAGCCGCCATCGGCCCGCGGCTGAGGCCGCGCATGCCGCCGCGCGTTGGCGGCGCTTCCGGCGCGGCTGACAGCGCCTCCGCAAACTCCACGGGCCGCGCCACCGCGCGCGCCTGCTCTTTGACCACTGGCCGCTCCGGCGTGAACGAGGTGTAGAGGTCATAGATGAAGCTGACCGGCATCCCGGCAACGAACGTGAGCTGCACGTTCTCCAGATCCTCATCGAACGTGTTATCGAACAACCCCCACCCCTGCAACAGACTGGTCGGCTTGCCAGCCTGTTCATCGGCCACCAGGCGATAGCTGACGCGCCAGACAGGGCTGGGCGCGATGTAGCTGAGCACCACATCGGAACGGCCCGGCGTCAAGCGCACGGTCACCGACCGTTTCTCATCCTCCATCAGGCTGGTTTCCAGGAAGTAAGCCAGGTCGCTGGCGGCGCGTGCATCCACCAGGGTCAAGCGTTGAATGTCCCCCACCTTCAGGGTGCGCACGGTTGCCTGCGCGGGTATGTAGACAGACAGCAGCGTGGCGGTCAGCGGCTCGCGTTCGCCAGGCAAATCCACACCGATGGCAAGGCCGGAAATGGTTTCACTCGTGGTCGTCACCTCAACGCTGCGCCCGCGGACGTCGCGCAGCAAGTCACGGAGGCTAGATTCGTCCGCAAGATGAATGGACGAGCGCGCCAGGAGCGCGGCCTTGTCCTCTGGTGTGGCATAATCCATGCCGAGCACCTGACCACCGCCAACCGTGAACGCGGTCAGGCTCTTGAGGATATCGTTCATCTCATCTTTGCGGAACTGCACGGAGGCTGTGTCACCTTCGACCGCGCCTCGACGCTGGTAGAAACCAACGCCATGCTTGTAGAGAGTCATTTTGACAATGGGAAGCGAGTTCATACAACGAGCGCCTTTCTGCGAAAAAACGAGACATCGGAAGTCAGTGCTGACTTCCGATGTCTGTGAACCATGTTATCTTGCCAGCATCAGCCAATCTCTGGCCGTGCTCGGGGAGCCGCCAGCGTACGCCGGGTTACTCCTGATGAACGCGGCAGTAAGATGAGCCAGGCAGAGCCATATTCTTGCACGGGCGGCCCGATTTGGTCATGGCCTGGCAGGCCGCGGGTGCGCTCACAAGCGCCGGCTTCTCAGCCAGGGCGACGTGCGCGCCGTTGGTGGGCGCGGCCGGCGCGCTGAGCGTCTGCGGTTGCGCATCCACAAGGACGGCCGCGGTGTCTGTCGTTTGCGTCTCGTGCACGACCAGCTGCACCGCAGGTCCGCTTGGCACGGCCAACTCTTGCACCAAATCGGCAACTCTATCCGTCGCCGTGACCTCGGCGGCTGTCTCGGCCCCATCTACGGGGATCTCCGCAACGGGCCGCCGCGACCGTTTGGCCGCTGTGGAGCCGGTGGGTGCTGGTGCAGCGATTGCTTCAGGCGGCTCCGCGGGCGCTTCCAGCGCACTCTGCGCCAGGGCCTTCTGCTGCGCAAAAGCCAGAAGGTCCACGAATTCTTGTTCGAAGTACTCGTTGATCTTCTCTGGATCTGGCACCAGCCCCGTGTCGGTTGCGATGCCCAACACCACGTTGTCATTGTAGCTGAAGATGCTGACGCCCAACCCCATGCGCCCCGACTGCGGCACCCAGAACATGCTCGTTTCGATGCGCTCGCCGGCAAAATAGATGGCCTGGCGTGGACCCGGGACGTTGGTCATCACGGCCGACGATTTCAACCCAAAAATGTTGACCATCTGCTCGGCCACTTGCAGGGGCATCATCCCCAGGGTATTGAGAATCTGGAAAGCGACGACTGCTTCTGGCGTGTTCTTAATGTCGTCCATGCGCCGCTTGAGCTCGTGCAGGCGCTCCATCGGGTCAACCAGATAGATGGGCAAGGAGAGATAAATGAGGCCGAAGTGATTGCCCAGCTTGTAGGCTTCTGCGAGGGGGCGCAGGTTGACAGGCACCATGGCGCGGATGTTGATACCGTCGGTTGGATCGTTGCGGTATTCCATGTAGCGGCGCAGCGCGCCAGTCATGGCCGTCAGCAGCACGTCGTTGACCGTGCCGCCCAAGACCTTGCCGATCAATTTGACATTGCTGAGCGGAATCGGCTCCGACCAGGCTGCGCGCTTGCCCACGCCGAGGGGGCCTTTGTAGACCGTGCGCGGATCAGGCCCGATCAGCAGGAGTTTACCGAGGGCTGCAGCCGCGCTGGCGCCTTGGGACGCCAGGTCCAGGGCATGGCCAGGATTCGTCAGGGTCTCCAGACTCTCGTGCAGCAGGGTGTCAGTCACCTTGCGCGCGGTGGACACCATGCCCAGGGCGCTGCGTAAGGTGCTCTCCAACCACCCAGGTTGATGGTGTTTTTCACGCTGTGGGGGCGTCGGATAGGGCGCGTCTGGCTCGGTGTCGGTGCTGGCCAGCATGACATGCATCAGTGCGATGCCATCGGCAATGCAGTGGTGCAAGCGCATCAACAGCGCGCTGCCCTCGCCATAATGCTCAATGTAGTGCATCTGCCACAACGGCTTGGAGAAATCGAGCGGCGTGCTCATCAGGTCGCTGACAAATTCTTGCAGCGCGGCCTTGTCGCCCGGCGGCGGCAGCGCGACACGGTGAATGTGCGCATTGAGATCAAAATTATGATCGGTGACCCAGTAGGCTTTGTTCCCCTGCTGCACCACCTTATGCTTGAAACGACTAAAGCGATCTAACCATCGGTATTGCACGGTGTCGCGCAGGCGGGTGATGTCAAGCGGTTTGTCGAAAATGTAAAGGCCCGTCACCATCATGAGATTGGTTGGGTCTTCCATGTGAAGCCAGGCCGTGTCTACATTGCCCAGTGGAATCCCATAGCGGATATTGTCAGCCATCGCCACCTCCTTTGCAAGCGCTTCGCTGCCTACGAAAAGCCTACCCGAAAGATCGCCCTGGCCGATCTAGCGACCGGTTCATGACGCGTGGTTTCGAATAGGCCCTTCATGGCGCTTGTATATGAATACAATATAAATCCGACACGCGAAAAAGTCAATCCGCTGCGAGCGCCTGTGCAAGATCCGCGATGATGTCAGCCGGGTCCTCGATGCCAACCGACAGGCGAACGAGACCTTCGCCGATGCCAACCTGGGCGCGCTGCGCAGGCGTCAAGGCCCGGTGCGAGGCCATGACCGGGTAAAGCACCAGGCTGTAGACATCGCCCAACGAAGTGCCGGTCAACACCAGGCGCAGGCGTTCCAGAAAGCGCATCACCTGCGGGTGCGCGGCCGCCTGCAGCTCAAAGCTCACCATGCCGCCGTAGGCCGGCGCGCCATCGGGTGCAGTCAGCAGCCGGCGCGCCAACCGATGCTGCGGATGGTCAGGGAGGCCGGGGTAATTCACCTGCGCCACGCGTGGATGCTGAATTAGCCAGGCTGCCACTTCCTGTGCGCTGGCGCAGTGTTGCCGCATGCGCAGCGGCAGGGTCTTGAGGCCGCGCAGAGCCAGCCAGGCTTCGAACGGCGAGAGGTTGGCGCCCAGCATTTTCAACTGATCAAAGAGGCGCGCTTCATGCGCCTGCCGCGTAATCACGGCGCCGCCCAGGACGTCGTCATGTCCGCCGATATACTTGGTGAGCGAATGAACCACAAAATCAGCGCCGTATTCCAGCGGTCGCATCAAGTAGGGCGTGGTGAACGTGCTGTCCACAATGACCAGCGCGCCGGCGGCATGCGCCAGGTCCACCAGGCCCGGTATATCGGCTAACTTGAGCAGCGGGTTTGAAATCGTTTCACATACCAGCACGGTCGGCGCGTGCGACTGGAGCGCTGTCGCCACGGCGTCGCGGTCGGTGATATCCACAAAGTGCGTGATGACGCCTTGGTCGTTGAACAGGCGGTCGAGGAGGGAATAGGTGGCGCCGTAACAATCACGCGCCGCCACCACGTGCGCGCCCGCCTTGAGGCCAGCCGCCAGCAGCGCCGCGTGCATGGCCGCCATGCCCGAGGCATAGGTCAGCGCGGCGTCGCCGCCTTCCAGGTTGGCGAGCGCGACCTCCAACGCTCGCGTGGTTGGGTTGCCGTAGCGCCGATAGACATAGCCGTCTTTGGCGCGGCTGAAGACGGCATCCAGGTCTTGCATCTCATCGTACAGATACGTGACGGCCGGGTGAATCGGCGTGGTCGTGGGTGTATAGTCGGGCATGGGCAAACGCTCGCCGGCGTGGACCGCCCGCGTGGAAAAACTGGTCATCAGATGATCGCTCCCCGTGCAGCAAATGTAGGCGCCAGCGTGCTGTTCGTAGGCGCCAGCAGAAAAGCCAGTGTACTTCGCTCGCGGCGGCCTGTCAAAACCGCTGCGCACCAAGCGCGGCCAACTTTTGGCTTGACCCGTGCTCTTGTGGTACGATAGGCGCCGGTACAGACTGCATCAGCCATACGCTCAACTTGTTGACTGCTCAACCTCATCCCATAGGATTTGCGGTGATGACACACAACCTGACCAAGCGTACGGGCGGCAACGCCGTGAACGGCGCGCCGAGCGATGAGCCGCGGCAAGCAAACGCTCCCCCGCGCGTGCGCGTCTGGCTGCCTCCGTCGAACGATCAACCAGGCGACCAGGCCCTGGCCCACGCGCTTGAGCAGGTGCTCCTGACCAGCGGCCGCCCCTTCGACCTGCATCAGGGCGGCGTGGTGGACAGCCATGACGCGCTGACGCCGACACGCTACTCGGTGGTGCTTCCGGTATTCAATGAAAGCGAAACCCTGCCCGAGCTTCATCGCCGGCTGAGCGTGGTGATGGAAGCGCTGGCCGAACCGTACGAGATCATCTTTGTGGATGATGGCAGTCGAGATGCATCGGGCGAGCTGCTGCACGCGCTGCAGACCAGCGACCCCCATGTGCGTGTGCTGCGCCTGTCACGCAATTTCGGCCATCAATCGGCCATCAGCGCCGGGATTGACCATGCGCGCGGCGACGCTGTCATTGTGATGGACGCCGATCTACAAGATCCCCCAGAAGCGCTGCCCGAACTGCTGACAGCGTGGCGTCAGGGCCACGATGTGGTCTATGCGGTTCGCCAGGATCGCAAGGAAAATGTGTTGAAACGCAGCGCCTATGGTCTCTTCTACCGCCTGCTGCACAAAGTGGCCAACGTCGAGATTCCACTCGATGCGGGCGATTTTTGCGTGCTGGACCGCCGCGTGGCGGACGTGCTGAGACAGATGCCAGAACGCAATCGTTTCATACGCGGCATTCGCAGTTGGGTTGGTTTCCGCCAAATTGGCGTGCCCTACAACCGCGCCGCGCGTTATGCCGGCCAACCAAAGTACAGCCTGTTCAAACTGCTGCGCCTGGCCTTCGATGGCTTCTTTTCGTTCTCCTACGTACCCCTGCGCCTGGCTTCCCTCTTTGGTCTCTTCGTCTCATTCCTGGGATTTCTGCTTTCCGTATGGACCGTCTACAAACGGTTCACCTTGCCGGAATTCCCCTCTGGTTTCGCCACGATCGTCGTGGGCATGATGTTCCTCGGCGGCATCCAGTTGATCGCGCTGGGCGTCATCGGCGAATATGTCGGCCGCATCTTCGACGAGGTCAAACAGCGCCCCCTCTACATCATCGGCGAACGATGGGGTTTCGATGGCTAACGGACCGCTATGCGCATCTTGATGTTGGACAACGAATACCCACCGCTCGGCGGCGGCACCGGTGTGGTCAACTACCACCTCCTGGATGGCCTCCGTCAACTCGACCAGGACATCGAGGTTGACCTCGTCACCTCCAGCCGGTCGCGCGATCGCTACGAATACAGCGAGATGACGCCTGCCATCCGCGTGCATAAAACGCCGGTTGACAATCGCAACATCCATCACTCGACCAACATCGAGCTTCTGCGCTACACCTGGCGCGGCTACCGCTACGCGCGGCGGTTAGCCGTGCAGCGGCCCTATGACCTATGCTTTGCCTTTGCTGGGGTGCCGGCCGGCGGCATCGCGTGGGCGCTGCGGCGTTCAATTGGCCTGCCCTACATCGTCTCCCTGCAAGGCCCGGACGTGCCCGGCTTTGAGAATCGCTATCGTTATGTCTATCTTGCCCTGACCCCCTTCATTCGTCACATCTGGCGTCAAGCCGCGGCCGTCATTGCCATCAGCCAGCGGCATCGCGCGCTGGCCTGGCAAACCGCGCCTGGCCTGCCGATTGACATCATCGTCAACGGCGTTGACCTGAGGCACTTCCCCCCGGTTACACGACCGCCGCAGTTGCCAGGCGCGCCAGTAACGGTTCTGTGCGCGGCGCGGCTGATTGAGCGCAAGGGGCAGCAGCATTTGCTGGAGGCTGCGGCGCGGCTGCGGCGCCGGGGCATGGCCGTGCGCATCCTCCTGGCGGGCACTGGCGACGCTGAGCCGCAGCTGCGCCAGCAGGCGCATGCCAGCGGCCTGGATGACCACGTGCAGTTCCTGGGTTTTGTCGAACGCGACGCCATGCCTGCGGTTTACGCGC
>JBGAVB010000139.1:0-6789 GCA_044228345.1 Anaerolineae bacterium
CAGGACTCGAACCTGTGGCCTCTTCCTCCGCAGGGAAGCGCTCTAATCCACTGAGCTACTGGGACGCAAGGCGGGGAGGGAGGGATTTGAACCCTCGAGGGATGAAACCGCCCCTACCCACTTAGCAGGCGGGCGCACTAGACCGTGCTATGCGACCTCCCCAGATTTGCGCCTGGCGGAGGGAGAGGGATTCGAACCCCCGGTGACGCTGAGCGCCACAACGGTTTTCAAGACCGCCGCCTTCAACCGCTCGGCCATCCCTCCAGACGCCTCTCGTCAAGCGGCGTCAGTATACCATTCGACTGGGTCACTGTCAAGAATTCCGGCCGTTCGGTCAGCGACCATACCATGCCTACCGAATCACCTCAGCGCCGCCCATGTACGGGAGCAGGACATCTGGCACTACGACTGAGCCGTCGGCCTGCTGGTAGTTCTCCAGCACGGCGATGACCACACGCGGCAGCGCCAGCCCCGACCCGTTCAGGGTGTAGACGTGCCGCGGCTTGCTGTTGGCGTCTGGCCGGTAACGGATGTTGGCGCGGCGCGCCTGAAAATCGGTGAAGAGCGAGCAGGAGCTGACCTCCAGCCATTCGTTGACGCCTGGCGCCCACAACTCGACATCGTATTTGGCAGCGGCCGAGAAGGCCAGGTCGCCCGTGCACATCTGAATGATGCGATGCGGAATCTGCAAGCGGCGGGCAATGTCCTCCGCGTTATCTATCAGCTTCTGCAACTCGGCCTCGCCCTGCTCTGGCTCGACAAATTTCACCATTTCAACTTTGTCAAACTGGTGACCGCGCTTGATGCCGCGTACGTCACGACCCGCGCTCATCTTCTCACGCCGGAAGCAGGGCGTGTAGGCCACGTGGTAGATGGGCAGCGCGCCTGGCGGCAGAATCTCGTCGCGATAGAGGTTGGTCACCGGCACCTCAGCCGTGGGGATGAGCCAGTAATCTTCCTCCGCATCGTGATACAGGTTGTCGGCGAACTTGGGCAGATTTCCGGTGCCCACCAGGCACTCGGCTTTCACCATGTAGGGTGGGTAAATCTCCGTATAGCCATGATCCATAATGTGCACGTCAAGCATCCAGGTAATCAGCGCGCGCTGCAAACGGGCGCCGAGGCCTTTGAGCACGTAGAAGCGCGAGCCAGACAGCTTGACGCCGCGCTCGAAGTCCAAGATGCCCAACGCTTCGCCAATTTCCCAATGCGGCCGCGGCGTGAAATCAAACGCGCGCGGCTGTCCCTCCACGCGCGAGACCAGGTTTTCGCTGTCGTCCTTGCCCACCGGCACCTGGGGCAGCGGCAGGTTGGGGATGCGCAGCAGGGCATCGCGCAAGGCCGGATCCACCTGCGCCAGGCGATCTTCCAGGCCTTTGATGCCATTGGGCAGGTCGGCCAGCTCGGCCTTCAGGGCCGCGGCCGCCTCTGGCTGCCCCTCGCGCAGCAGTTGGCCGATGCGCCGACTGTCGGTGTTGCGGCGTGCGCGCAGGTTCTCCAGTTCGACAAGAATCTCGCGCCGCTCATCGTCCAGCGCCAACGCCCTGTCCACCGGTGCGTCAAACGCCTGCAGGTCTTGCATGGCCTGCTTGACCATTTCCAGGTTGTCACGAATGAATCTGATGTCTAGCATAGTTGTTCGATTTTAACAAGAGTTGTCCGCTCTGTCAAGGCAACGCCCAGCCAAAACAGGCGCTGACCAACTGCACGTCGTCAATATCCACCGTCCCATCGTGATTGGTGTCGGCCGCGGCGACGTAGCAGGCGTCCCCGCTGCTGCATGACCAGGCGTTGGCCGCGGGCACGATGTCGCCCGTCACGTTCACCTGGTGATTGCCGTCTAGGTCGGCTACAGTGCACAAATACTGCGTGTTGGCGGTTTTTTGCAGCGGGTTATCTAGGTTGCTGCGAATGGGCGCGCCGATCGGGCCGGCTGCTGGCGGCTGAATGACGCCGGCAAAAACAATCCCCAGCATACCCGTGGGGTTGGTGATTTCCGTGCCCGACTCGCCGTAGGAACCGCTGGAACCAGGATCGGCGCCTTCGGTGCATGTCCCCGACGTGCTGTTGTCACGGTAGTAGTGCGCGCGGGTCCCGCCGGTTGAGGTCAAGCTGTCCAGAATCACCACGCTGCCCTGGCTGCCGCTGTACTGCACCCAACTGCGCGGCGCGCCCGTGATGGCGGTGCCCGGCGGCGACCCATTGACCGGATCAGTGCTGCCCGCGGAGTCATAGTACGTCGCAGGCGCAAACGCGCTCTGATTCGGATCACGCAGATCAAAGGTCACCCGCATATAGGTGATACTGCACACATTGGGGTCGCTCGCCAGCGCGCTCAGGTCAAGGCTTGACGAGACATACAGGCTGCTGCGATAGAACAACGTAGGCGTCATCGGTCCGCCGCCCACGATGCGCACCGCGCCATCCTTCGTTGGCTCCAGGTCAAAATCGGGCGGCAGATACTGCGCAAGCCCATCTTCGCACAGGTACTGCGCGGGAAAACAGATGCCTAAGATGCGCGGTCGAATGCCAATACGAATATGCGTACGATCCAGAATGTCCTGCGGAGTCGGCGTGTATTTCTTGATGCGCAGCTTTTCCAGCCCCGGATGCCAGCCGCTGCTGCCAGGCGCCAGCGGCGATAGACCCGCCAGGTAATCCGAAGTGTCGAAGGTCTTGTCCACCGTGGAATAGGCCACATAGTCGGCCGGCGCTAACGCCAGGGCATCCTGACTGCGCACGATGTAGGCATACGCCGCGTTGGCGGGATTCGCCGGATCAGCCACCTTGACCTCGACCCGCGGCAGGGTCAGGCGATCGCTGGTCAACAGCCAGGCCCACGGCGGGGCTTGATCGCCCAGGTCGCTGACCATGAACGCGATCTCGTCATTCGCGTCGAAGGTCGGAACCTGGTCTGTGGTGGTGTAGTAACCAGACGCGTCCACTTCATCCACCTGGAACGGAATGATCGTCCAGGTGGTGGTGGCCGCATGGTAAACATAGACAAACAGGTCGTTGACATCCGCGCCGACCAGGGCGCTGGCCTGACTGCCGTTGACAGCGACGCCTTCATACGAATCAGGCGCGACGCGGGCGTCGGGGGAGCTGGCGAGCGCGCCGCCAACCGCCAGCAGGAGGAGCAGCAGAACCGCAGCAGGCAGCCAGAGCCTGATGCGGCGTGGCCGACTGCGCAGCGGAGACGGGGAAGACTGAGGTTGGAGCATCGTCATCATAATCGCGGATTCCTTTCTGCCTCTAATGATCGGCCTGAAGCGATTGATTCAGGTTCGCCCAGGCATCTGCAAATGATTGATTTGCCAATTTGTCCAGGTCCACGTGCTGGCGTTCCGCGCGAATGGCGGCGGCCAGCGGACTGGTGGGATCAGCCTTCTCAAAGCCGTTCAAAACGGCCTGCAGGTGTCCAATGGCAGCCGGCGAGATGGTCAGACGAGCCGCGCGCTCATTCTTGGCGGCCAGCGCCTCCAGGCCAGGCGTCACCTCGACGAGAAAAGCCGCCATCTCGTGGCGCAGAGATGGGTCTTGCGCCAACAGCCGCGCCATGGCCGCTGTGTGCTGATAGTACAGGTCAATCAGATGCTCCCCGGCGGGGACGCCGCGCAGCACCTGTTCACGCGTGCGGTACATGATGATCGCCGTGCGAATGGCGTCGGCCGGCGATTTGAACGCAGCCTCGTCGGCCACAGTCGTCTGCACCGCGCAGCCGCCGCTGGAGCACGGCACGGCCGTGGTCATCTCTACGGCCAGCACCGCTTCGTTGACCTGCGTGCAATCGGCGCTGGTGATGCCGTAGCTGCCGATCAAATCGCGGCACGATTGATTCAGCGCGTTGGCATTGTCCACAAAAGTGGCCGCTTGGGTCAGGTATTGAGTCAACGCCCGGTACTGCACCCGGCCCATCTTCTCCATCCCAATGCCAGTCACCGTGTGGCCGTTGAAGACGCCGCCAGCTGCCATCAGGTAGGCAGCCTTGTTGGGAATGCCGCTGTTGGTGTGCACGCCGCCATTGTCCGCGCTGGTGCAGTCGTAGCTGGAGACCTTGTCGGGATCGCCGTAGAGCGGAGGATCGGCCATGCTGCGAATGGCGCCAATGCCCGGCAGGTCTTCGCCCATCAGCCAGGCCACCGGCGGCGTGTCGTTGCCGGCGCCATTGGTCATATCAATGATCTCGCCAAAGATGTCGGAGAACGACTCGTTCAGCGCGCCCGATTGATTCTGGTAGATCAGATTTGCTTCGTTCTCCGTCACCGCGTGGGTCATCTCGTGCGCGGTGACATCGTCAATCGGAAAGCCATCGCCAAACACCATCTGCGCGCCGTTCCAGAAGGCATTCTGGTAGTTCGTGCCGTAGTGCACCGTTGCCTTCATCGCTGCGCCAGCCGCATTGTAGCTGTCGCGGGCAAAACGACTGAAGTAATAGTCGTAGGTGTCGCCAAGAAAGCGGTAGGCCTGGTCGGCATCGGCATCGCCGGTGGCGGCCCCGCCCTCGCTGCGCACCAGGGCGCCGGGCAGCGTCTGTGAATGATTGGCAGTGTAAATCTGGCGATTACGCGCGGTATCCAGCTCGTTGTACGAGGTCAGAATTGCGCCGGTATGTGCGTCCAGCACATAGAGCATGCGCGCGGGCGTCTGTTCTGCATAGAGCCGCACCAGCCACACCAGGTGATTACCGCTGACGGCCGGGTCAATCGCAGACGTGTAAACGCGCAGATCGGGCTTGGTCCACACCAGCGCCTGCGGGTCGAGCGAGCGCGCCACGGCCAGGGCCGCCTCCGCATCCTGGGTGGGCGTGACATTGACCGCCAACCCCGGCACGTAATGGCCGTTGATGGCGAGAACCATGCGTGCGTCCGCGCTGTAGTGAACCACGACCTGCGCGCCGAAGACGGGCACGCCCTGGTAGACCTGCTGCAGGCGCACATGAGTCATGCCGAATTCATCGCGTTTCAGCGCGGCCAGCTCCGTTTGCGCACCCACGCCCGGCATGCCCAGGGCAGCTTCATGCTGGGTCAAAAATGCGCGCGCCGCGCCGGCGGCATCGGCGCGCAAGGCGTTGGCGTCTGCGCCGCTGACAAGTCCGCGGTCGGCGCGCACAAACGTGGCCGCGCCAGTGGTCGAATCGCGCGTGATGGTCAACGCGCCGCGCGCGGCGCGGCTCAAGCTGTCAGGGGTGGGAGGTGCACCGTTGACCGGCAATGCGCCGACCAGCAGCGCAGCCAAAAGGATCAGAACGATGAGTGGACGAAACACCTTTGTCATACAGACCCTCCTATCGTAAAAATGAGCGTTGCCCCCGTCGGTCATCCCTCGCTGGAGGTCGGCCCCACGTAGAGCGGCCCTCGCGTGGCCGCCAGATTGCCTGTCCAGTTGAGGCGACGGATCTGCGCCTGGCGCGCGGCGGTCGTCGCCTCGTTCAGCTCGGCGCTGAGATGGTTGAGGCGTGCTAACGCCAGCGCTTCCAAAGTGGCCGGTCCGGGCATTCCCGCAAACCCGTGGTGACTCAACAAAACGTGTCGCAAATGCAGCGCCAGCTCTGGCGCGAAGTCGGGAATCTGCGCCAGGCGTTCGCTCAGCCAGGCATCAGCCAGGGCCTGGTGCCCAATCAATGACCCGACTGGAAAGCGCGGCGCGGCACGGTCTGCGCCGGCTTCCAGCACTCGGCCCACATCATGCAGCAAAATCGCAGCGGTCAGCAGATCGCCGTCCACGGCCGGGAAAAGGGCAAGCAGCGGGCGCGAGAGCACCAGCATCTCGACCGTGTGTTCCAAAAGACCGCCGGCGTAGGCATGGTGCAGCGGGCTGGCGCGCGCCTGGCAAAAATCGGCCATGAAGTCGGCGTCGCCAAAGATGCTGTCGAGCAGGCGGCGCAAATCAAGGCGCCCCACGATGCGGATGGCATCGCGTAGGACGCCCAGCAGCGCGTCCATGTTACGCTCGCTGCTGACCCCGACAGGCGCCGCCGCGACATCCTCCGGATTGATTTCGTCGGGCCGTGCGCGGCGAATCTGCCGAATCGCAATGTAGATGCCGTCTTGATACGCGCGCACCTTGCCTTGAACCTTGACCACGTCGCCGGCGTTCAAGTTGGCCGCCGCCTGCTCGGCCTTTTCCCACACGCGCGCGCTCACCTGGCCCGAACGGTCACTCAAGATCAGCGACAAGAATGAGCCAGAGTTGGAATCTTTGAACGGAACAAGGCGCGCGCGCTTGATCTGGAAATAGCTAAGCACCGTGTCGCCCACCTTAAGATCGGAGATCATCTGCAACTTGCCTGGCATGAGACACCTCGTCCGGCCACGCCAGAAAAACGAAGCCGGGATTTGGGATTTTACGTTTTCGCCCTATAATCACAGCATGGCATCTGAATGCAAACTCTGCTCGGCAACACACACGGCGCAGGCCGCGGTCATTGCGGCGCTCTCGCTCCTGGTTTGGCTGAGCGCCTGCGGGCAAATCATCACCCGGCCCACCGCCACGCCGATGCCGCCAACCTCCGTGCCTGCGTTGACCCCTGCGGCGACGCAGAGACCCACGTCAACGCCTGCGCCCTACACGCCAGAACCAACCGCAACGCCCACCGTAACGCCAACGCCGGTTATCTATGCGATCCGCAGCGGCGACACGCTGCTGGGGATCGCGAATCGCTTTGGCGTCAGCGTCGCTGCGATCCAGGAAAGTAACGGTATTCTTGACCCGCGCAGCCTGCGTGTCGGCCAGGAGCTGATCATTCCAACCGCTGGCGACGACACGGAAGCGGGCGCGGAGCCAACC
>JBGAVB010000013.1:0-17050 GCA_044228345.1 Anaerolineae bacterium
GGAGCTTCTCGAAGTGGTTGATCTGCTCATAACGCTTGCTCCAGACCTCTTTGGGCACCAGGTCATGCACGCGCACCACGAGAACCTCCTCGTAGTGCGAGCGATTGAAGACGCCAATCATGCCTTTGCCCGGCGTGACCTTGTGCACGCGCCACAGATAATCGTGCGCCATCTCCTCTGCGCTCGGCACCTTGAACGGCGTCACTACCACACCCTGCGGGTTCAACCCGCTGCAAACGTGCTCGATGGTGCCATCCTTGCCGCCTGTGTCCATGGCTTGGAGCACGATGAGGAGCGACCGCTTGTGCTCTGCATAGAGCGCTTCTTGCAAGGCGCGGATGCGCGCCAGGTCTTTCTCAAGTTTGTCGCGTATATCGGCCTTTTGCTTGATGTCCCCCGTGTCGTCAGGGTCAACATCTTTGAGCTTGATGGCCTTGTCTGGATCGAGTTTGTACTGATTCATGCGATTTCTCCTCAGGATTCTGTTTGTTGCCATAGTGGCTGAACGGCCAAACCCTGGCCGGTATTCTCATGATACCTTGTCAATTTGCCCTATCTGGCTCCCTTGATACGGCTGACAAAGATCGTACCAAAAATAAAGAAGATCAGAGCCAGGCTGAAGATCAAGCTGTAGCCCAGGGTGGGAAGGCCTAGGCGAGGCCCGTAGCCCTGGCCCAGGTCAAGCAGGAAACCGGCGACCGGCGTGCCGATCACTTGCGGCAGGGTGAGCGCGACATGCCAGACGCCCATGTCGCGGGCATAGTCATCCATGCTGGGCAGTACATCGGTAGCCAGCGCCCAGTCCACGCTGATGTACGCGCCGTAGCCCAGGCCAAAGACGACGCCCATGACGACGGCCAGGGAATAGGAATGGGTAAAAAGAAAGACCAGAACCACGACGCCTTGTAGAACGCCGGAGAGGTAGACGATCTTCTTGCGCCCGAAGCGATCAGAGACCACGCCCGCGGCCAGGCTGCTGAGCAGCGCGCCCACGAGCAGGGCCAGGATCACGAACGACACGGCCTGCGCGGCCTGGCTCATGCTCAGGCCCAGGATGGTAAAGGGCGCACCGACGACGTCATCCAGGTAGTAGACCAGGAACTCCTGCACGATGAAGGTGCCCATGACCATCAGAAAGCGAGTCCAGAAGACCCAGGTGAAATCCCGTGACTTGAACGGATCGAACAGGCCGCGGAGGAAGGGGCGCCAGGCGAAAGGCGGCAGCGGCGGCGGTTCCGGTTCGTTCACGCTGAAGACGGTGATGAGCATGCCGATCAACATGATGGCCGCCAGGAGCCAGTAGGCGCCGGTGATGCCGCCGATGCTGCCTAGCAGCAGGCCCATGATGCCGCCGAGGAAATTGCCGAGCATGGTCATCAGGCCGAGCCAACCGGAGGCCGCGCCGCGCTGCGCAGCCGGCACGACGTCAGGAATGAGGGCGGAGTAGGGAGCGGTGGCAAGGTTGTTAAAGAATTCGACGGCCATAAAGGCCAGGATGTAAAAGCCCAGGGTCTCCGGTTGCGCCAGGTAGGCCAGTCCAAGCAGCGCGATCATGTTGCCAATCGCGCCGATGATCAGGAAGGGACGGCGGCGTCCCAGGCGAGAGCGCAGGCGGTCGGACATGGCGCCGAAGATTGGCGCAACCACCATGGAGACGAGCGCGCCGGCCAGCAGAACCAGGCCCAGGGTGCGTCCTTTGAAAGCATCGCCGCCCAGCAGCTGCGCCTGCGCGGGCAGCAGCACCACCAGGATGGCGGTCCAATGGGCGCTGACCGCGAACCAATACGCGCTGAGGAGGGCTTGGCGCCGGGTTGACATCTCAGGCCGCCTGCAGTTCAGCGTGCGGTTGCTGACGACGCTGATTGGCTCGCGTCGCCAGGCCGATGGAGAAAACCGCCGGTAGGGAGGCGCTAAAAAGGCACATCGCACACCTCGTAGAACCCATGAAAGTTGCCAACGATGCATAGGGTATTGTACAAGGGAAAGACGGCAGTGCAAAATAGAGATTGGAGATTAGAGATCGGAGATCAGGGAAGACGGGCGTTCTTGTCTTCAAGCAGTCTCCAATCTCCGGTCTCCGGTCTCCGGTCTCCATTCAACGTTCCGCGGTGTATGCACGGGCAAAGGCCATAGTCCGCTGGAAGACCAGGTAGGTGGACTCCGTCGGGTTGTAGGCGTCCAGGTAGTGCGTGGTGTCGTGATAGAGCAGGGTTTCGTGCGGCGCCTGCCGGGCGTCCAACGCGGCGCTCAGCACGGTGGCCTGGTTGTAGGGGATCACCTCATCGCCGTAGGAATGAATGATGAAGATGGGCGGCAGGTGGTCGGCGTAGAAGAGGGGAGAATAGCCGAAGAAAAAGGCCGGGTCGCGGTCAGGGCGGCCCAGAGCGGCAATGTAGGTGTCGTACGGCGGCGGGATCTTCAGTTCCGTGCTGTAGAGCGACTGGATGCCCAGGAAGGCATCGCTGACGCCGCCCACGCTGACGATGGCCGGCGCAGGGGGAAGATCGCGCAAGGCGCGGAAGAGCATCAACGAGCCGAAGCTGCCGGACATCAGCAGCCAGCGGTTGGCATCCAGCGCGGCGCCCGGCGCTATCTCCGCAAAGCGCCCCGTCTGCCAGGCCTGAAAAACCGCGCGAAAATCGCGCACATGCCCTTCGATGTCCAGGCCGCGGTCCGCGTCAGGCCCAACGGTGATGACTGCGAAGCCCTCATGCGCCATCGCTGCGGACACATTGCTCCAGTTGATGGCCGGGCTGGGGTAAATAATCAAGATCGTGGGCAGCGTTTGCGTGATCTGATCGGGCAGGTAGAACTGCCCGCCTTCGATGACCAGGCTGTCGAGGGTGAAGGTGAAGGGGATGCGCCGCGCGGTCAGCGGGCTGGGAAAATCAGACGCGGCCACATACGTGGGGCCGACAGTCCACGCGGTCGGCGCGACGGGCGCTGGCCGATAGGAAGGCAGGACGAAGTCAACCCCTTTGCGTTCCTGCCCCACGCTGATCGTCAAGGCCGGGCCGTTGGTCTCGACAAAACCCCAGGCGCCGCTCATCGGCACGTAGCGTCCAGGCGGCACGCCGTCCACGCGATAAGCGCCGGCGGCATCGCTGCGCGCCTGGTACACTTCGCCCCGCACCGAGGCGACCAGCGCGAAGGCGCCGACCAGCGGTTGCCCCGCCGCGGTGCGGACAACGCCGGAGAAGCTGCCGCTGCGCGTTGGGTCATAGCTGGGCTGCCCGGTCAGCGACCACCACCAGGCGCGCACGCGGTACTCGACCACATTCACGGCCGCTTGACCGGTCGGCGTCCGCGCGGCTACCATGAGGCCGACGGCCAACAGGAGAAGCAGGATCAAGACTGTGCGAACAAGCAGACGGCGTTTCATGGAGCAAGTAAAGTCCCCTGACGATAACCATCTCCGAGTTGAACATCAACCGGCGGGAGGTTCCTGGAGGGGGCTTCTGGATCGTAAACGGGCCGCGACATGGGGCGGACGCGTAACTGACCTGCTTCGGCCAGCCGTACCCTCTCCCTGGCAATCTCCACGTACTTGGGCATGATCTCGGCGCCAATGGCCTTGCGCTGGTGGATGAGGGCCGCCAACGCGGTCGTCCCGGCGCCCATGAAGGGATCGAGCACCCAGTCGCCCGGATCGGTCATGGCAAGCACCAGGCGTTCGATCAGTTCAACCGGAAACTGGCACGGATGCTCCGTTTTCTCCACATGATTGGCTTTGACGTTCGGAATGTCCCACACATCGCCCGGATTCTTGCCCAACGGATTGCCCGACAACTCGCCGCGCTTGGGGCCTTTGAAGTACTTCTTCTGGGGATATTTCTGCGGCACACGCACGGCATCGAGATTGAAGGTGTAGGCAGCCGACCTGGTGAACCACAAGATGACTTCATAGCGCCCCGAAAACCGGTGCGTGGCATGCAGCCCATGGCCAACCTGCCAGATGATGCGATTGCGCATCTGCAAGCCGAGCGCTTCGAAGATCGGGTACAGCTTCACATCCAGCGGGATGATCTGGCCGTTGTCCACATAGTTGCCAACCTGCCAGCACAGGCTCCCATGCGGGTGCAGCACGCGCACGCACTCGGCGATGACGCGCCGCTGTTGATCGAGATAGGAAGCAAGGCTCAGGCGTCTTTCATACTCTTTGCCCAGGTTGTAAGGCGGCGAGGTGACAATCAGTTTGGCCAATCCAGTCGGCAGCTGCGGCAGCAGCTCCAGGCAATCACCGGGAAAGAGCACAAAATCGGCGTCGTCTTGAAAGGTTGGTGTTATCTTTACGGCGGCCATGTCCAAACCTGCTCTTAGAAAATGCACTCACCTGGGCAGATTATAGCATAAGGTGGTTGCAAACGCATCATCAAAACCAACGGGGCTTCTGAGAGAAGCCCCGTTGGTCATTCTAACGACGGCCGGCCAGACTGCATGCCGCGCCTAAAGCGGCAGGGCTTCGAGCAGCATCTCGCCCTGCTCCGGCGTGATCTTGCCCTGTTGAATCATCTGCAGCACCAGCAGGCGCTCCTGGCTGGTATTTCCATTGCCCGGCCGATCCGCCTGCGCCGCGGGCGTAACTGGCGACGGAGTGGGCGGCCTCGATGGGGTTGGCGGCGTCGGCGGGTGCATGGTCACGTTGACCTCGGGCCGGAACCCATGTCGGCGCTCTGCCTGCCGCGCAACCCGCTCCGCCTGCTGCTGCGCGCGTTCAGCCGCACGCACATTCTTCTTGAGGCCGCTCCAGTCAATGTCAGCCATGGCGTCCTTGATCTGCCGACCAATGCCTTCGAAATCGGCCGCGGCCAGGCTGCTGCGCACCTGATCGGCAATGGTCTGGCCCAGGCTGCTGAGCTGCGCGCCCAACTGGTTCAGGTTCTCGGTCAACTCGTTGGCGTTGAAGTCGTAGCTGGCGGCGGTGACGCGGTCGCCCGCGGCCACCAGCACCTCGCTGCCGCCATCCTGCGCGGGGTTGGGCGCCTGGCGGCGGATTTCATCCCAGTCGGGCAGCGCGCTCCATGCGCCATGCCCTTCCAGGCGATGCAGCGCCACCGGCCCGTTCAACACCAGGGTCACGCTGTCCCACGCGCGCACATGGATCTGCTGGCCGGGCATGGCTCGTCCGCGAATGACCGCATCGCTGCCAACGGTATTCACGCGCAGGGCGCCGCCCACGTTGGTGGCGGCGAAATCTTTCGTGATGCTGTCAATCTCGACGCTGCCTTGAATGTTGGTCAGCGCCACATCACCGCCCACACTCTGGACGGTCACGCGGCCGGCCTGGCTGACGGACAGATCGTCGCCCACCGCACCCAGGATCAATTCCTGCACGCTGCGGACGCTGGCATCATCATCCACTGCGGACACGTCCAGGCGCTGCACTTCCTGCGCGGAGAGGTCGCCCTGCACGCGCCCGATGGTAACCTGGCCGCAGTGTTTGATGCTCACATCATCGGGCGCGGCCTCGACATGCACCTGGCCCTGCAGGCTGCGCAGGCTCAGATCGTCGCCCACCTGGGCAATCAACAGATTGAGGAACGCAGGCGCCTCAACCTCGGCATCGTCCGTCAGACGCAGCACGACGCCCGCATCGGTGGTTTCCAGGATTGGCTCATCATCGCACGCCACACTGAGATCGCGACGCTCACTGCCGCGCACGATCAGTTCCTCGGCGGCGTAGATCGTCAACTGGCTGATTCCCTCTGGCAAAGCAAACTTGAAACGATCAGACATGTTGTTCTCCTTCAACTAAAGCATATTCATCATTTGGCAGCTACTTCTTATTGACTGCGGTTGACTTGCAGCAGGGCCTCTTCGGCCGTGATTTCGCCGGCCGCCAGCCTGCGCAGAACTTCCTGGCGCTCGCTGCTCTGGGCGGCCCGCGGCGCGGGTTTGACCCCCAGCGCGGTCACGATGTCTAACAACTGGGCGCGCGCCGCCGGGTAGTTGAGCTTCAGCTCTTCGGCCACCCAGGTGATCTTGCCTTCATTGCGCAGAAACACCTCTACAAAATGAAGCTGCTCTCGGCTCAGCTTTTCCAGCGCGCTGCGCTCGAAGCGGCCTTCGACGGCGGTGCCGCAGGTGGGACAGCTCAGCCGCGTCGTCTGCATTTCCCCGTCGCATACCGGACAGGCGTGTGGAGCACGATACATGCGAAACTCCTTTCATCACAACGTCGTTCGACCCAAGATATACTTACGCTTCACAACAATCTGATTTTATTTTATCACGAACAGATTAATTTGTCAAGATAGATTTTGAAAATAATAAACAGATTTATGATTTAATAAATCTAATGTTTTTCAGCCACTACCAGGCTCGCCTGCGTGGACTTTGAATCTCAACTGAACCAGACAGCCTCTGGCTGGTTCCCATGGCGAACCTGACCTGGAAAAACGAGAAATTCTGCGCTCGCCCTTGAGGCGCTGATTTTCGTGAGTGATGCCGCTGTCCTCATGGGATGGCGGCCTGTCCCGAAGGGACACCTGACATTCGTCATGATCGCGCCATCCGCGTCCGTCCCGTAGGGACGGTTGAACTCGTCTCTCGTCGGGGCGCCCTCATTCAATCGTCCCTACGGGACGACGGGAGCATGAGCGTCACCGGTCTCAAGTCAGGACGTCCCTACGGGACGATTGCCTTTCAATCCTGCGGAGGCGAAACGCGCTCTAGTCCCAAGCCAAAGGCTCAGCGAGTGCCCCCAAAGTGAAATGCACCCTATGAGATGCCAAGCCCCGCCGGGGCTGTCAGGCCGCCGGAGGCCAAAGGCCATCCGGCTACGCGATGCAAGCCCCACCGCGGCTGTCAGGCCCGCCAGGGCCTTCCATCTCGTAGCCCGATCCGTTCACGGTCGGGCGGCGTTCGTTGCGCGCACGCCATGCGGCCCCAACCCAGCCGGAGGCTAGAGGCCATCCGGCTACGTGGTGCAAGCCCCGCCGGGGCTACGTCCCCAAACTGAAACGCACCCATCCAGAGGGGTGTATTTCAGTTTGGGGGGTAGCCTCCGAAGGGAGGCTTTGCAGCGGTTGCAGCGATTTCAATCGCCCGACCCGCTCCCCAAACTGAAATGCACCCAATCCCGAGTCTGCTATTGACAAGGCGGATCGGCGTGCTACAATTCGCGTAGAAGCGCGTCTGGCGACGCGCGGTTGGTCTCAGTGCCTCCAGGCCATCGGGGAGGTGCGATATGGACATTCAAAGGAGGTTCTCTATGCGTAGACTCTGGTTCATCGTGTCCCTCGTGGTAATTCTGGGCGCGACGGGCATCGCACCGGCGGCAGCCGCGCCAGCTCCCGCCCCTGCTCTCCCTCTCGGCTGTCAAGAAGGCGTCTTGCCCAGCGGCGCGCTTTCTCTGATCTGTATTCCCGCCAGCGGCTGGAACGGCGACCTGGTGGTTTGGGCGCACGGCTATGTGGCGTTCAACGAGCCGCTCGGCTTCTACAACCTTTACCTGGGCGAAACCTATCTGCCTGACCTGGTGCAGAGCCTGGGCTATGCCTTCGCTACCACCAGCTATCGCACCAACGGCCTGGCCATCGTCAGCGGCGTAGATGATGTGACCGAGCTGATCGCGGCGTTTCCGGCCGCGGCTGGCCAGGCGCCGGTGCACACCTACATGACGGGCGCTTCCGAGGGCGGCATCGTCACGGCGCTGATGGCTGAACGGCACCCGGAACTGCTGACCGGCGCGCTCTCGGCCTGCGGCCCCATCGGCGACTTCAAGAAGCAGACGGAGTACCTGGGCGATTTCCGCGTGCTCTTCGACTACTTCTTCCCCAACGTCTTGCCGCCTTCGCCCATCAACATCCCGCCGCAGGTCATTGCCAATTGGCAATCATCCTACGTGCCCGCAATCACGCAGCAGGTGCGCGCCAATCCCCGCCAGGCGCTGCAGCTCATGAGCACCTCGCGCGCCGCAACGCAGATGTACAGCATGAACTCGATGATTTCCACGTCGGTGAACGTCCTGTGGTACAACGCCTTTGCCACCAACGACGCGCGTGCAAAACTGGGCGGCAACCCATTTGACAATCGCACCCGTCTTTACAGCGGCTCGTTGAACGATCGCCTGCTCAACCAGCGCGTGCAGCGCTTCAGCGCCGATCCCGCCGCGCTCACCGCATTGAGGGCTTATCAAACCAGCGGCGCGCTGACCGTGCCGATGGTCACGCTGCACACCACCGGCGACGAAGTCATCCCGTTCTGGCACCAATTGCTCTACCGCGGCAAGCTGCAGACCAGCGGACGTGGTCAACTGCTGCAGATTCCTATCTTCCGCTATGGGCACTGCAATTTCACCTCGGACGAGGCGTTGGCGGGCTTCGCCATCATGATCTTCATTTCCACCGGCCAGCAGGTGCGCGGCTTGCCGGATCACTTCGATCCCGCGCAGATCGAGCGTGATTTCCAGAAGGCGCAGAGCCTGGACAGCGGCGTGTATCAGCCGGATTGAACGGAGGCCGGCACGCCTGCCGAAGCAAAATTGGGTGATGAATAAATCTGGCGCGCAAGGCCAGGCGATTCGACGTCGAATCGCCTGGCGTTTTTTGTGCGCACGCGGCGCCTTCTTGCCGAAATCGCCGCGGCGTGTTAGTGTTGACCTCACAGCATAGGGATGAGGATTGGCCCAAATGGACACGCTGACCGGTACGATCGAACGGATTACCTATCAGAATGAAGAGAACGGCTATACGGTGGCGCAGATGACGCCGGAGGGCAAAAACTACACCGTGCCGGTCGTGGGCAACATGCTGGGCGTCAACGTCGGTGAACACATCGAATTGAGCGGCCAGTGGGCAGCGCATCCTCAGTATGGGCGCCAATTCAAAGCCGACACCTTCAAGTTGAAGCTGCCAGCCACGGCCACCGGGATCGAGAAGTACCTGGGTTCTGGGCTGATTAAGGGCGTGGGGCCGGTCACCGCCAAGCGCATTGTGCGCCAGTTTGGCGCTGAGAGCCTGCACGTGATTGACCAGGAACCGCAGCGCCTACGCACGGTGCTAGGCGTTGGCCCCAAGCGGGCAGTCCTGATTCAGGATGCCTGGCGCCAGCAGCGCGCCATTCGCGATGTAATGTTCTTCCTCCAGGAGCACAGCATCTCCACTGGCCTGGCGGTCAAAATTTACAAGCAGTACGGCGATGGCGCGGTGGGGATTGTCAAGAATGACCCGTACCGCCTGGCGCGCGACATTCACGGGATTGGCTTCATCACGGCGGACAAAATCGCACGCGCCCTGGGCCTGGCCCTCGATTCACCGGAACGGGCCGCGGCCGGGGTGGCGCATGTCCTCAGCGAGCAGGCGGATGACGGTCATGTCTATGTGCCGCAAACAGCGCTGGTCGCCCAGACAGCCGACATGCTGGGCGTTGCGCCCACGCTGGTGATCAACGCCATCGAGCAACTGCGCCAAGAGGATGAGGTTCACGTCGAGCGCGTCCCTGCCGCGCCGCCTGCGCCGCAGATGGTAGTCGCAGAACCGGCGCCGTATGTCTACGAGAACGCCAGCGATGATCCAGCGCCTGCGCAGGTGGCCGAAGAACGCGCGGTCTACCTGGTGCCGTTTTATCGCGGTGAAATTGGCGTGGCTAACCGTTTACGGCGCCTGCGCGACGGGCAGAGTGACAGCCTGGCGCTCTTTCAGCAGTTTGACTGGAGCACCGCCTTTGCCGCCGTGCAGCGCGAGACCGGCCTGGCCCTCGCGCCCGCGCAGCGCGAAGCCGTCCAGGCTGCGCTGACCCAGCCGTTGGCCGTGCTGACCGGCGGGCCTGGCACCGGCAAGACCTTCACCGTGCAGACGATCATCCGCCTGCTGGAAGCCTCCGGCCACACCTACGCGCTGGCCTCACCGACCGGTCGCGCCGCCAAACGTTTGAGCGAAACCACCGGTCGCCCGGCCAAGACCATCCATCGTCTGCTCGAGTTCAAGCCCGCGGACGGCGTC
This sequence comes from Anaerolineae bacterium, assembly GCA_044228345.1. Taxonomy (GTDB): domain Bacteria; phylum Chloroflexota; class Anaerolineae; order SSC4; family Amarolineaceae; genus Amarolinea. The sequence continues at coordinate 9,945 of JBGAVB010000013.1, forward strand.
ACCTTTCAGGTCAACGAGAAGAACCCGCTCGACGTGGACATCCTGATCGTGGATGAAGCCTCCATGCTTGACTTGCTGCTGATGAATCATCTGCTCAAGGCCGTACCGCCAGGCGCGCATCTGCTGCTCGTCGGCGACGTGGATCAACTGCCCAGCGTCGGCGCAGGCAGCGTGCTCAAGGACATCATCGAATCGGGCGCAGCGGCCGTGGTGCGCCTGCAGACGATCTTCCGCCAGGCGGCCGGAAGCTACATTGTGGAAAACGCCCACCGCATCAACCGCGGGCAGATGCCGGAGTGGCATCCAACCAACTCACAGGACTTTTTTCTGTTCAAGGCGGACGATGCTGAGCAGGCCGCCAACCTGGTGGTGGAGATTGTGGCCGAGCGCATTCCGCGGCGTTTTCAGATTCCAGCGGACGATGTGCAGGTTCTTACCCCCATGCACCGCGGCGTAGCCGGCGTTGCCAACCTCAACCTGCTGCTGCAAGCGCGGCTCAATCCAGCCGACGCAACCAAGCCCGAACGGCGTCTCGGCGGGCACATCTTCCGCGTGGGCGACCGTGTGATGCAAACCAGCAATAATTACAACAAGGATGTTTACAACGGGGACCTTGGAGTCATTGTACGACTGAATTTGATCGAACAAATGCTGACCGTGCGCATCGAGGAACGAGAGATTGACTACAGTTTCTTGGAGATGGACGAGTTGATGCATGCGTATGCCATCAGCGTGCACAAAGCGCAGGGGTCTGAGTACCCGGCCGTGGTGCTGCCGCTGCTTACGCAGCACTACATGATGCTGCAGCGCAATTTACTGTACACCGCAGTCACCCGCGCGCGACGCCTGGTAGTCCTGGTCGGTATGCCGCGCGCGATTGCGATTGCCGTCAACAATAACAAAATCGCCGAACGTTACACCGGCCTGGCCGCGCGGCTGCGTTAGGCGGAGCGCCCGAACGCGCAAGACGCCGGGTTCGTGCCAAAACCCGGCGTCTGCGCTCACGTTCGGAAGGAGTTCATGCGTTCTACGAGTCGTCTATGCCGCTGGTCGCTGCGCCAGGCGCACCGTCAGCGTGAATTGCTTATCTCCGCGCGCCACGGTTAGCTCCAATGACTGGCCGGCGCGGTACTGCAGGAGCACCTGCGGCAAGGGGTGTTGGTCATCAATCGTCTGCCCGCCCAGGGCGACGATGGCATCGCCCACCTGCAGCCCCGCCTGCGCGCTGGGGCCATTGGCCACCACCTGCTGGACATACGCCCCTTGCGCCACCGTCAGACCCGATTCGCTCGCCAACTGCGGATTGAGCGGTTCGAAGGTAATGCCCAGATAGGGACGCACGACGCGGCCGCTGCTGATCAACTGCTCGGCCACCACGCGCACCGTGTTACTGGGAATGGAGAAGCCCAGGCCCTCGGCTGCGTCCGTACCGCTGCCGCGCACGACGGCTACGTTGATGCCGATGATCTCGCCGGATAGGTTAATGAGCGGCCCGCCTGAATTGCCATGATTGATGGCGGCATCGGTCTGCAGCAGGCCATCCAGGTCGCCCAGGCGCCGGTTGTGCGCGCTGAGCACGCCGGCTGTCACCGTGTTGCGAAAACCGCCCAAGGCGCTGCCGATGGCTGCGACGCGCGAGCCTGGCGCCAGCGCGCCCGAATCACCGAGCGGCGCCACGGCCGGCGCTTTACCGCTGACCTTGAGCACGGCCAGATCAAAGTCGGGCGCGGCGCCCACCACCTGCGCAGAGACCCGGCTGCCGTCCGCGTAGATGACCTCGAACTGGCTGCCGCCCTCGACCACATGATTGTTGGTGACCAGATAGCCGTCCGCGCGGATAAAGACCCCCGACCCAGACGAGCCATCATTGTTGAGGACGGTCACGGTCGCCGGCGTCACGCGGCTCACAGCGGCGACCAATGGATCTGCGTCGCTGGAAGTGGTTGCCGGCGCAACCGTTGGCAAAGCGCCATTGGACTGTGCTGGCAAGATCTCAGCGGCTTGGGCATTGACGCGCGAGGCCTGAATTTGCGTTGCAGGCGCCGGCGTCAGCCAGGCATAGGTGAGCGCGCCAACAGCCGCTCCCGAAGCAAAAATCATGACAACGGCCAGAAAAAGACCTATCAGTATCAGGCCGCGTCGACGCGGACGCGACCTCAGGGTTGTTTCAACCATGCGCTTGTGTCTCCATTCGGTTCATTTCTCGGTTCGCTTCTAATCCTCCATCCCCGGCGCCGATCAGCAGCGGCATGAAAAGCCGGCCAAGCGGCGCCGGGGACGATTCCACAAAACACGAAGGGCAGCGTAGACAAGGTTGTCGGCGATCTTCTACAAAAACGCCGGGCCGGCTGTGGTTCCGATCATGCCGTCGTCCTCTTTTCTCACCTTCACATCCCATCTCAACCCGTTGGAACCACCCTAAACTGCCAGGACAACACAGGCTGGCGCTGTAGGCCCCTTCATGACGATACCGACTGACAGCCCAGAGTTTAGCACGGCGCTGTTAGCAAGTGATGCGTAGTCTGTTAAGATTTCGTAATGTGTGCTCCTGTTGGTTGAATCTGCGCTCCGTTTCGAACCGCGGCGCTTTTTGGCTAATGAACGCGATGTGGGGTGAATCGGTGCTATGATTTCAACCTCTTTGCCGGTGCTGGCGCACGCGCAGATTGATCCTGCTGCGTGGGATGCTTTTGTTGCGAGCCATGCGCACGGCCATTTGCTGCAGACCAGCCGCTGGGGCGAGCTCAAGGCCCGCGTGGGCTGGCACACCGAACGCGTGGCGCTGAGCGCGGACGGCGCGATCGTGGCCGGCGCGCAAATCCTGTATCGGCGCATGCCGTGGGGACAGCCGTTCGCCTATGTGCCCAAAGGTCCCGTGGTTGATTGGGAGCAGCCAATCCTGTGCGCCGGCTTACTGCAGGCCGTGGAGCAATGCGCGCGGCGACGCCATAGCTATATCCTCAAGCTGGAGCCAGACCTGCCGCACAGCGAAGTCATGGCGCGGCGCCTGGCGGGCTATGGCTTCGCGCTGTCCGCGCAGACGGTGCAGCCGCGCAGCACTGTGCACATTGACTTGACCGCCAGCCAGGATGAAATCCTGGCGCGCATGAAGCAGAAATGGCGCTACAACATTCGCCTGGCCGGTCGCAAAGGGGTGATCGTGCGGGCCGGCGTACGGGCCGATCTGCTGGCCTTTCAGCGTTTGCTGGAAACCACCGGCCAACGGGATCATTTCGGCGTACACAACCTGGCCTACTACGCAGCAGCCTTTGATCTGTTCGCGCCGCCCGGCCTGGCGACCTGGCTCCTGGCCGAATACGAAGGCGAGCTGCTGGGCGGCATCGTCGTTTTTGCCCTGGGCCGCACCGCCTGGTATCTGTGGGGCGCGTCCGGCGACAGCCAGCGCCAGTTGATGCCCAATCATGCCCTGCAGTGGGCGGCCGTGCAATGGGCGCAGGCCCGGGGCTGCGCCGTGTACGATTTATGGGGCATCCCGGACGAAGTCGGCGCCGGCGCGGTCGAGCCGGATGTCAGCGATGACAACGCGCCGCAAGGCGGGCTGTGGGGCGTCTGGCGCTTCAAGCAGGGGTTTGGCGGCCAGGTGGTGCGCTACGTGGGTGCGTGGGACAAAGCCCTTTCACGCCCTGGCATGTGGATTTATCGCCTGGCGGCGCAGGTCAAGCGCCGCGCGGCCCTTCTGACTCACACCGCTTGAATCAGCGGGTGATACCGTAGAAAGCTGTCTGGTCTGGCGCCTGGGTTTTCTGACCACAGGCGCAGCAGGCGCATTCTCCGCAGGCCTCTTCATTAAATTCCACAGATTCCCCAAGCGCCAGAAGATTTGTTTCAGGGGTATTGACACACAGCCTGATTTGTGCTTTAATTGTGCAATACTTGTTCTTCCCAAATCAGCGTAGCATAGCGCCCTCGCCTGCCTGTTCTTTCGTCTCTTCCCCTTTGTGTTGTCCTGGGTGAACAAAGGAGTGGTCCGATGGAGAACCGATATGCTTCGATCACAGCGGTGGCCCTTCTCGCTTTATTGGTCGTGGTAGGTTCGCTGTCCACCGTGGCTGCGGCCGCCAGGCGCCCTGGGCCGCAGGCCAGGGTGACGATCCAACCGCCCGATCCGGCGCGCCGGCGCAGCACTCCGGCGACGCCCTGGGTCGCGGCGCCCCTCGCCCCTGACGACAATCTGGTGGCCGACGGCAGCTTCGAGGCGGGGTCGCCCAACCCAAGCTGGCACGAGGAGTCCACTAACTTTGGCACGCCGTTGTGTCAGTTGTCCGGGTGCGGCGCCGGCGCGGGAACTGGCCCTCGCAGCGGCCAATGGTGGGCATGGTTCGGCGGCATCGCCGCTTACGAAGCAGGCGTGCTTTCCCAGGCGCTGACCATCCCCAGCGGGTCCGCGACGCTGACCTTCTGGCTGGAGATGCCTCAATGCGACAGCGCGGCTGACTACCTGGAAGCTACAGTTGACAATACTCGGATCTTCGTGGTCAACGGCTCCCATGCGCGCTGCGGCCAGCTCGGCTATGTCCAACAGACGATCAACGTCAGCGCCTGGGCCAACGGCGGCAGCCACACCCTGGCCTTCCACTCTGAGGTGTTTGCCAACAACGGCGGCGCAAGCGATTTCTTCGTTGACGACGTGCGGCTGGATAGCACGGCGACGACCTCGACGCCTACCGCCGCAGCGACGCCCACGCGCACACCGACGCCAGCATTTACCGCCACGTCAACAGCGACGCCGACACGAACGCCCACGGCGACGTCGGCATTTACCGCCACGTCAACGGCGACGCCGACGCGAACGCCCACGGCGACGCCGACGGCCACGGGCGCTGCCCCGCCGGGGCCAGGCGTTCTGCTCAGCGAAGTGATGTACTTCCCGGCTGCCGGAAGCCGCGAGTGGGTGGAGTTGCAAAACTATAGCACGACGCCGCAGAGCCTGCGCGGCTATTCGTTGCGCGATGAGGACGACAATATCTATCGCATCCCCGCCGCGCTGCCCAACGCGCCGGCCGGGGCACGGGTGGTAGTGATCTTCGACGGGCAGGGCAGCGGAGCGAATGACTTGGACTTCGGCGACGGTGTAGCGACCCTCCACAGCCCGCCAGGCATGGTCAACATTCTCGAAGATAACGGCGACCAGGTGGCGCTCTACAATACCAGCTACGCCGTCTTCCTACCCGCGGCGCTGAGTCGCTATACCGGGCCTGGGCCGGCCATCCCGCGCCCGAACCGCATCAACCCACCGCAGCCGGTGGTCAGCTTCGTGGCCTGGGGCGTGGATCCCGCTGGCGACGAAAGCAGCGCGGCCTTCTCAGGCGTCTGGCCGCCTGAACTCTATGTTGACACGCAGCCGGCGCCGGGCGGCGATCGCTTGCAGCGGGGCGGCACGATCGGCCGCCGGCCTGTCCACTTCAGCCGGTCGCCGTCTGATTGGGCAATTTACCGGCCTGGCGAGGGTGTTCAGGGCGGCGCCAATCTGCCAGCCGCGCCCTTCCTACGCAACCCATCCAACGGCATCGCCACCTGTGACCGGCGCATCACCTTTGGCTGGGAAGCGCTGCAGCGCATCAACGGCTATCGCCTGCAAGTTGACGACGACGCCAACTTCGGCTCGCCGCTGATCAACACCGCCGTGAACACCAGCGCCTATCGGCCTGACGCGAACCTTCCGCTGGGCGCGTTGTACTTCCGGGTCAAAGCGCTGGGCGGCGCCTACGGCGACAGCGCGTACTCGTCGGCCAACTCCGTTACCGTGCTCGACTGCGCCAACCTGCTGCATGAGTCTGGCCCAAACGCGTTCATCCTGCTCAACGTGACGCCGAAGCTCCAGCATAAAGACACGCATGTCCTGAATCTGGACGGCGATCCGGAAACGGGCCAGAGCCGCTGGGACTCGGCCCACGAAGACGACGGCGACTGGACGGTCGGCAACGGCACGCCGGTGCGCGTCAGCCCACTGGACAACATGTACTGCACGCGTGCTTCGATTTCCATGATCGTGGCTTACCACGGCGCCAACCTGAGCCAGGATTACATCTCCTACTTCGAATACGGCGAGGGCGAACCTGAGGGCGACCTGGGCCATGGCAAAGGCATGTGGCCCAACGGCAACCTGGCTGCCGGCACGGGCAAGAAGGCCTTCGACTGGGCCATGAACGACAACCCGGTCACGTCCAGCCGCGGCAAGCCCACATTCGATCAGATCAAGGGTTGGATTGACGCCGACCGGCCGCTGCTGGTGGTGGAGAACGGCGATGCTCACAGTGTGGTGCTGAGCGGCTACGACACCGAAGGTCAGCTGGTCTACCGCATAGACCCGTGGACCGCCACCGGCGCGTGGGTGTCGCTGGCGTCATGGAACATCAGCGAATACCATGTGCCGCCCAAGCTCCAGATTCCCCTGATCCCGCGCCGGGATGAAGATCTGAACAACAACCTGGTCTCCGACCTGATCGAAGACAGCGACAACGATGGCATTGCTGACTTCGACGAGAATCATCGTTTCCGCGGCAACCTGTACAACCTGAACCCGCGCAATCCCGACTCCGACGGCGACGGCATCACGGACAAGGCCGACATGCGCGCCCATGTCTTCGACCCCGACGGCAACTACAACCGCTGGCGCGCCGACTGGGACGGCGACGGCGACCGCAAGGAGACCGACCTGGACAACGACAATTACTGGAACACCGGTTCCAGCGACGGCTGCGAGGACATCAACCGCAACGGCTTCTTCAATGGCCCAGACGAGACCAGCAACTTCGATCCGGCCCAAGACCAGGAACGGCAGTGCGCAGAGCCTGAGGTGGCTATCACCTCACCCAACGGCGGCACGGTGGCGCAGTGCACGGTGGATCTGCAAGGACGGATCACCAGCGACAGCGACCTCAGCCGGGTCAATGCGGTAATTACAGGCCCATCGGGCGACAACCTGCTGGATCTGACCTGGAGCGGCACGCGGCCGAACTTCACCTTCAACCCGCGCGCGCCGGTCTTTGCGGGCGACAACACGATCCAGGTGACGGCGGTCAACGAGTACGGCGGGGGCGACAGCTACACCACGGTGAAATGCCTGGCTGCGCAGAAGGACATCC
>JBGAVB010000140.1:0-6758 GCA_044228345.1 Anaerolineae bacterium
TCCAGGTTCTCTTCCCCGACGAATATCCCCTGGAGGAGCTGCGGGTCAACTGGGACTACTACGCGCCGCGCACCGATCACACCTACGGCTCGTCGCTGGGGCCGGCGATTCACGCGATCATGGCCTGCGAGTTGGGCCAGCCCGACCTGGCTTACGAGCATTTCCGCCGCGCGGCCTTGGTGGATCTGCACGATGTGCGCGGGAATGCGGCTGACGGCGTGCATGGCGCCAGCGCAGGCGGTTTGTGGCAAGCGGTGGTCATGGGCTTTGGCGGTCTACGTCTGCACGGCGAAGGCTGGACGACGCAGCCGCGGCTGCCGCGCCACTGGCGCCGGCTGCAGTTCAAGTTCGTCTATCGGGGACGTGCGGAGTCGGTGGATATTCAGGCCCCTGCGTCATCATGACCGGGTCGCAATTAAAGACATAGAGCCATCCGTCGTCCGGCCAAAGACAAGACAGATGGCTCCCGGAAAGCAAACGGCGCTCCGACTTTCGCAAGCGGCGCAACCGTAAGTGGGCGGCATTGTACCATAGGGTGCTTGACGCCCCAAGCGGACGCAGGAAGCAGCGAACGTCGAACAGCGGCCTAACACGAGGAGGTGAAAGGCGTCCAGAAACTGAACACTCCCCCTATGAATGAAGTTCTCAGGGGGTCTGCGACCTCGTCTGGTCCCGCGAAACCGCACATTGGGGCCAACGACGCCGGTTGCAGGCCGGCTTGGAGCCTTTACCCCCGATGATCGTTGATCGCAGTCAAGTAGTACGAATGGCTGCCCGAACTGAGTTTCGAGCAAGTGCAGGAGGAGAATGATGAAACGCAACGTTCGACCGTTGTTTGCTGTGTTGTTGATTGTCGCGATGATATTGACGGCCTGTGGGGGCGCGACGCCCACCGCAGCGCCGCAACCGACCAAGGCTCCGGAGGCAACCAAGGCCCCGGAAGCAACCAAGGCGCCCGAAGCGCCGCCCGCAACCGCTGGTGGTGATGTCAAGACCATTGCCGTAGAAGATGGCGCCAAGATCGTCTTCTCCGGTTGGGGCGACGAAACTGAGCAGAAGGTTTATCGCGATTCGATTGAACGCTTCAAGAAATACTATCCCAACGTAACCGTGGACTTCCAGCCGATTCCGGCTGACTTCCAGACCAAGGTGAAGGCTATGATGGCGGGCGGCACTGCGCCGGACGTCATCTACGTGGACGATCAGTTGATGACCGCCTTCGGCGCGAGCGGACAGCTGCTGGCGCTCGACGAGTACATGGCGCAGGCCGGCACCACGCGCGCAGACTTCATCGCGCCGCTGCTGACGATTTTCACCTTGAACGGCAAGACCTACGCGCTGCCCAAGGACTGGGGCACGCTGGGTCTGGTCTATCTCCCAGAGGCCTTCCAGGCCGCCGGCATCTCCGAACCGACCGCAGATTGGACCTGGGACGACCTCAAGAAGGCGGCCGAGGCCATCCAGAAGACCGGTAAGTTCAACGGCTTCTGCATGGGGCCTGACTGGGCGCGCTTCGCTCCCTTCGCCTTTGGCAACGGCGGCGCGTTTGCCAATGCCGACAACACCGCTGCCATGCTGGACACGCCGGAAGTCAAGGCCGCGGCCAAGTTCGTGACCGACATGAAGGCGTCCGGCGCGCTGGCGACGGCCGCCGACGTCGGCGCAGGCTGGTGCGGTGAGGCCATTGGCAAGAAGCTGGCCGGCATGACCTACGAGGGCGGCTGGATGATCAACTTCATGCGCCAGACCTACGCCGATGTCACCTGGAAGGCGCTCCCCCTGCCCACCGGCCCCAAAGGCAAGGCTGACGTGATCTTCACCAACGGCATCGGCGTCAACGCCGCCACCAAGTTCCCCAAGGCCGCGGCCGCGCTGGCAATCTTCCTCACCAGCCGCGCCAATCAGGCCGAGATTGTCAAGACCGGCTTCGCCTACAGCACGCACCCGGATCAGCTCGGTCTCGTGGTGGATGCCAACGACAAGGCGATTGCCCAGGGCGGAACCTTCCCGCTGACGCGCGTCGCTTACTGGGGAACCAACACCGGCAAGGTCAATGACGCGGTCTCCAAGGCCCTCGAACGCGTCTACCTCGGCGATCAAACCGTGGACGAAGCGTTCGCACAGGCCCAAAAAGAAGTTCAAGACGCCCTGAATGGTAAGTAACGCGTGAGCACATCCTCCCGTAGATCCCGAACTACGGGAGGATTTCTGTCCGCGTTAAACCCGTGCATGGGCCATCTGGCCCGAGGAGGCTCACTATGACAACCGCAAGCATGCCCCGCGCCAATGCACCGCCTACCCAAGGGCGCCCGTGGCTGGCCGGTTTGGTCGCCTTTTTGCTCACCGCGTTCGTCGTCAGCGCCGCGGCGCTGATTTCGGCGCCAACCAAAGGGATCAGGATTTTCCCGCTGGGGCCATACCTCACCGAAGCCTTCAGCTCTGGTCGTTGGTTTGTGATAATCGGCCTCATCCTGGGTGTGGCAGCCGGCCTCGTGGCCGCCGTGGTCGTATTCCGCGCCTGGGGCAACCGCCGCCAGCGCCAGGATATGCTCGCTGGCTACCTGTTCCTGGCGCCCTACTTGATTATCACCCTCGTGTTCACGGTCGGCGTGCTCCTGTTTGCCTTGTACATTGCTTTCCACAGTTACGACATCTTCACGTCGCCCGTTTTCAACGGTTTGGAGAACTTCAAGAAGGCGTTCCAGACCAAGGACTTCGTGCAGTCGCTCGTCAACGTCTTTTGGTATGCCGTGGTCGTGACGATCGTGCAGACAATGCTGGCGCTGATGATGGCCGTTCTGCTGAACGGCAACCTGCGGGGCAAGAACTTCTTCCGCACGATTTTCTACACGCCCAGTGTGACTTCTTCTGTCGTGATTTCGATGATCTTCTGGTGGCTTTACCTGAAGACCGGCTATCTCAACTACTTCTTCACCAACGTTCTTGGCTTCTTTGGTATTCACTGGCAAAACATCGAATGGCTCAACTCCCCGCGTGGGCTGTTCCAACTGATTACGATCGCCTTTGGCGGCAACATCCCATCAGACCAGTGGTATCTGCGCGGCCCCAGCATCACGTGGATGGCGATCATGTTCCAGAACATCTTCACGACCATTCCGACGTTCATGTTGATGTTCCTGGCGGCGCTGCAAGATGTGCCGGCTTCTCTCTATGAAGCCGCGTCGCTCGATGGCGCGAACAGCCGCACGCAGTTCTGGCAGATTACAGTGCCCATGATCCGCCCGGCCATCCTGTTGGTCGTGGTGCTGAGCACCATCGGCACCCTCCAGATCTTCGACCAGGTGAAAATCCTGACCAGCGGCGGGCCACTGGGGACCACGCTGACGCCTGTCTACCTGATCTATCGCGAGGCGATAGGCACGCAGGGAGGGATCCAGATGGGCTACGCCTCGGCCATGGCCTTCATCCTGGCGATCATCATTTTCGTCTTTACTTACCTGCAGCGCACGTTCATCGAGCGCGGGACAGAGCAGTATTAGGAGGTCGCTCATGGCTGTCACCACAGCGCCGCGCACGATCAATCTGCCGTCGTCCGAACAGTCCAGGCGCACGCGCAACATTCAGACGGTTCTCAAGTATGTGCTGCTCGTCGTGATCGGGCTTGTGGCCCTGACGCCATTTATCCTGGCGTTCATGGGTACGTTCAAGACGGATGCTGAAATCATCGCCTACCCGCCGGCTTTCTTGCCCAAGGCGTGGCTCACCCAGAACTGGGTCAAGGTGTGGACAACGGACTTCGGCCAGGGCGCCACGTTCCCGCGCTGGCTGTTCAACACCGCCGTGATTGCGGTTGGGTCCGCGCTGCTGCAAGTCGTCTTCTGCTCGATGGCTGCCTATGCCTATGCGCGTCTGCGTTTTCCCGGCAAGGATGCCATCTTCACCTTCATGCTGACCAGCATGATGATCCCCGGCGCGATCACGCTGATTCCTGGCTACGTGTTGATGACCAAGATCGGCTTCACCAACACATATTGGTCGCTGTTGATTCCTGGCGCGATTGGCGCCGGTAACATCTTTCTGCTCACCCAGTTCCTCAAGGCCGTGCCGCATGAGCTTGAAGAAGCGGCCTTCATGGATGGCGCAACGCAGTTCCAGATCTACAAAGATGTGGTAATCCCCCTCGCGCGCCCGGCCATGCTCACCGTGTTCATCCTCCAGTTTCAGGGCATGTGGAACGCCTTCATGGCGCCGCTGCTCTACCTCAACACGCCGAACATGTGGGTGCTGAATGTGGCCATCTCGACATTTCAGCAGCAGTACAAGGCCCAGTGGAACCTGACCCTGGTCGCGGCGATGTTCAATGCCATTCCGGTGCTGATCCTCTTCGCGTTCTTCAGTCGGTACTACATCGAAGGCATCAGTTACGCAGGGTTGAAGGGATAACCAATGACCAGGCGGCGCCGCGCGGCGCCGCCTGGTCAGAATTTCTCATGGCTGATTCCATTCGCTTGTTCGTAGGCGCGCTGCGCCTCTGGTGGCGTGAACTCCTTTTCCTGCTCGTTCTCAACGTCCTCTGGTTGGTCGGCCAGTTGACCGTGGTGTTAGGGCCGCCGATGACGGTGAGCGTGTATGTCGTGGCGCGCAAGGTGATGGAGGGCGACCTGGTTGATTTCAAGGACGTGATCGGCGCCTGGCGCCAGCACCTGGCCGCATCGTGGGCCTGGGGCGCGCTGCAGGTTGTCGTGTACGGCGTCCTGGGATTCAATCTCTTCTTCTACGCGCGAGCCGAAGGCCAGCTGGTTCTGATCCTGCGCTACGCGTGGACGCTCCTGCTCCTCGCCTGGTTCACGCTCAACCTCTACTACTGGCCGCTGTACCTGGTCCAGGAAGATCGCCGCGTCGCAACGACGCTGAGCAACGCGGGCAAGATGATTCTGCTCAATCCAGGTTTCACCCTGGTTTACAGCCTGCTGGCGCTGGTCTTGATCGCGGTCAGCATTTTCTCGGGCCTCCTGTTAGGCGCCGTGATGATGGTCTGGCTGGCGCTGTGGGGAAACCTGGTCGTGGCCAATCGCCTGGATGCGCGGCGTCCAGGAACCGGGAACCACGGACGGAGGGCTTGATGAAACTGCAACGCTACGGGCAAACGCCCATCCTGCTCCCTGATCCTGCCTCAGACTGGGAGTGCACCAACATCTTCAACCCGTCGGTCATCTACCACGGCGGCCTGTTTCACATGCACTACCGGGCGCAGGGGTTGGACTGGATCAGCCGCATCGGTTACGCGGTCAGCGCGGACGGCATCCACTGGAATCGCCTGCGCCGGCCGGTGCTGGAGCCGGTGGACGGCAGCGATTCACGCGGCGTCGAAGACCCGCGCGTGACCTTCATCGATAGCAAGTTCTACATGACCTACACCGCGTACGGCCGTGAGTTTCACGGCCGCGGCGAACCGACGCACGCCGGGGGCGGCATCCTGCCGATGATCGCGGTCAGCCGCAATCTGATCACCTGGGAACGCATCGGGCCGCTGGTGCGCGGCGAGGACAACAAAGATCATGTGCTTTTCCCACGCAAGATCAACCGCCGCTATGCCGCGCTGCACCGGCGCCGGCCGGCCGTCTGGCTGGCCTGGTCCGACGATCTGCGCACCTGGCCTGAAGCCGACATGGCCCCGGTCTACGGGCCACGTGCAGAAAATGGATGGGACAGCCTGAGCGTTGGCAATAACGCCGCGCCGATCGAAACGCCGCAGGGCTGGCTGCAGCTCAATCACGCCTACGACGACGACCACGTCTACCGCCTGGGTGTAGCGCTGCTCGATTTGGATGACCCCACGCGGGTCCTGCGGCGGCCGGCCGCGCCGATCTTCTGGCCCGAAGAGATGTGGGAATTGCGCGGGGATGTGCCGAACGTCGTCTTCAGCAACGCCAATCCGGTCGTGGACGGCACCGTCTATGTCTACTACGGCGGCGCCGATCACGTCATCGGCCTGGCCACCTGTCGCCTGGACGACCTGCTGGCGTACGCGCTGCATGCGCCGTGACCGGCCAGACTTCCGAAGTCTTGGAGACTTCGGAAGTCTACCGCCCACCCGCCGCCAGCCAGACTTCCGAAGTGTTAGAGACTTCGGAAGTCTATGGGATGCGTTACGACTCCAGGGCTTGCACATACGCCCTGACTTCTTCCGATAACTTGCGGGTCTTGATGTAATCCATAACGAGCGCTTGATAGGTTTGAGGCGTCCCAAAACGCTCGCTGACAAACGCGCGCTCAACGAGCGTGCCATGTCGCAAGTCCATCCACTCAAGATAATTAGAGTAGGGCCACTCTTCGGGCAGCGCAACCAGCCCGTCCTTGACCGGATTGGCATGGATATAGATGCATAGGGCGATAAGGTGCCGATCGGTCACGATTGGCTCTGCATTGAATTGTCCCTGGAAAAGAGCCCCCACGCGGTCGAAACGTTTGTTGATGGCCTTGGTGTAGGAAATGATAAGTTTTTGCATCGCAAGGGAGCAGACTTCCGCAGTCTGCGCTTTCACTCGCACCAGTATGTGATAATGAGTGGGCATCAAACAGTAGGCTATGATAACCATCGTATCCAACAAGTATTTCTTGATTCCTTGAAGAAAGTAGAGATAGTTGCTGTCTTCGAAGAAAACTGCCTGCCGATTGTTGCCGCGATTGTAGATGTGATAGAAGGCGCCGGGAAGAAGTGGGCCAGGGCTAGTCATGAGGGTAGTGTGGAGAGACCCTAAAGGTCTCCAAGACCTTTAGGGTCTATGCTGGCGAGT
>JBGAVB010000141.1:0-6742 GCA_044228345.1 Anaerolineae bacterium
CGTCTGATCTTGGCTGCGCTCACGTTCGGCCTCTGGCAGTTGGATGTGCATGCCATGCACCACGGTTGGTGGGACGGCGGTCAACCCACGATGATTCTGACGGGGCTGTGGCTGGGCCTGGGCGTCGGTATGGCGCTGCTCGCCGGCCTCCACCGGCTGATCAAACCACGCTCGCCTGCGCCGGCGACCGCAATCTGAGTTGGCCCGACCTTGCTTTCCCAGGCGCTCTGCGCTACAATCTAACTCGTGACGACCTTACTTCACAATCCAATGATATTACCAACGATTACCTCAGATCTACCCGGCATAGGCGGCGCGCTCAAGCAGGCGCCGGAGCATTTTGTCGTCGAAGAGATTCCCTTGTATGAACCGAGCGGCGAGGGCGATCATCTCTACGTCAATCTCACGCGGCGCGGTTGGAACACACGCGATGTGGTCGCGGCCCTGGCGCGCGTGTTTGGCCTTGCCGCCGATGACATCGGTTTTGCCGGCTTGAAGGACCGCCAGGCGCTGACCACGCAGACTTTTTCCCTTCTGCGCGTGCCGGCCGAAGACGCCGCCGTGCGCATTAGCGGCGAGCTGCCTTTTCAGGTCAACTGGGTCAGCCGTCATCGCAACAAGCTGCGCACCGGGCACCTGTTGGGCAATCGTTTTGCCATCTTCGTGGCTGAGGTCACGCCCGATGCCATGCCGCGGGCCACGGCCGTGGCTGCGGCGCTGCGCACGCGCGGCATCCCCAATTTCTTCGGCGCGCAGCGCTTTGGTCAGGATGGCGATAATGCGGCGCGCGGCCGCGAAGTGCTCTTGGGTCGCGGCCCCCGCCAGCGGTGGCTGCGCCGCTTCTTGATCTCAGCCTTTCAATCAGAGCTTTTCAATCGCTACCTGGTGCAGCGCATCAACCTGGGCGCGTTCGATCACCTGCTGGCTGGCGATGTCGCCAAGAAACACGGCACTGGCGGCCTCTTTGTGGTGGAAGACCTGGAACGGGAACAGCCGCGCTTTGCCGTCGGTGAAATCAGTTTCACCGGCCCGCTTTTTGGGGCGAAGATGAAAGCCGCAGCCGGGGAGTCGGCGGCGCTTGAGGCCGAGATCCTGGCGCAAGCCGATTTACCCGTACAGGCCTTCAAAAAGGCGGATGTGGACGGCGGTCGGCGCTTCGGCCGCCTGCTGCTTGACCACATCGAACTCGACGCCTCCGCACTAGAGGCTGATCACGGCGGATTATGGCTGCGTTTTACCTTGCCCAAGGGCGCCTACGCCACAGTCGTCTTGCGCGAATTCATGAAGGATGAGGTCATCCTCGGGGAAGAAGACGAGGGCGATGACTGATCCCTGTTCCAAGCGAGCGCCTTGCCTCGCGCAGACTGTTTTGCTTTGTCACGCACGAAGGAGTTGATGCCATGCGTCTATCTTTGTTTCCACTGAATGTGGTGATGTTTCCGGGCATGGTGATGCCCCTGCATATTTTTGAAGATCGCTACAAATTGATGGTGCGCCGCTGCTTGCGCGAAGGCAAGCCGTTTGGCATCGTGTTGATCCACCAAGGCTCGGAGGTTGGCGGTGAGGCCACGCCGCACCCCGTTGGCACCATGGCGTATATCACAGACGTAGAGCCGTTAGCCGAAGGCCGCATGAATATCACGGCCACGGGCTCAGGCCGTTTTCGTATTCAAGAGATTGTCAATGAGCAGCCCTATCTGGAGGCAGAAGTCGAAGCATTTCCCTTGCTTGCCGCCAACGAAGCCGAGGTCAAGCCGCTCATCGAATATCTGCAGCCGCGCATCGCATCCTACTTGGAGATGCTCAACCAGGATGAGAAGGTCAAATTCGCCACCAGCGACATGCCGGATGATCCCGTGGACCTGGCGTACCTGATTGCGATTGCGCTGCAGCTGCCGCTCGATGACAAGCAGGCCCTTTTGCAGACGCGCAGTGCGGCCGATTTGCTGGCAATTGAGCGCCGGGTGCTGGCGCGGGAGCAGCTTTTGCTGCGCTTCATGCTGCAAACGGCTGACGCGCAGCGGCAGTTGATCGCTGGACCAACCGGGCATCTCTTTCTCAATTGACCTGCCAACCATACTTGCGACGTGATGTAAAGCAGTGTAAAATCAGCCCAGATTTTGCACAGGGAAGCCAAAGGAGCCGTCAAAGGGGTGGTTGAGCCATTCGGCCTGCGTCACAGCCTGCTGTTGCAGGGATTAGCGCCCGACACCGAACGCCTCGACATGGTGCACGCGTTGACGCGTCCACGCAGTCCGTTGGCGGTTGCCATGATGGCGCCCTTTCCCTGGCGCGGTATTGGGATTGCCACGTATGTGCTGCACGAAGAAAGTGCACAGGGGCCGCTGCGCGGTTTTGCCCAAGTGCTCAAGCGCACTGATCGCCCGGAAAGCGACATGCTGGCCCTTGCCCCGGCCTTGACCAGCGAACGACCGGGCGCGGAAGAAATCTGGACACGCCTGCTGACCCGTATGGTGCAGGATGGCGGCGAGCATGGCGTGCAGCGGATCTTCGCCAGCGTGCCGGCTGACGGCCGCGAAGCCGATGTGTTGCGCCAGGTTGGTTTTGTGCCCTACACACAAGAGACGATTTTTCGCCTGGATGGAACGACGGCGACGCCGAGTCAGCCTGCTGCCGGCATCCGCCCTCAGCAAGACTCGGATGCGTGGGCCTTTCAACGACTCTACCAGGCTGTGACGCCGCCGGTAGTGCAGCAGGCCGAAGGCGCCGCCGAGAGCGAGAGCAGCGGTTTCTTGCCCGCGTGGTGGGAATCAGGCTTACAGGCCCAGGGGTTCGTGGCCAGCAGCGCGGACGGCCTGGCCGCAGCCGTGCAAATGCTGTCGGGGCCGGCCGGGCACTGGCTGCGCTTGTGGAGCGTGGACAGCGATCGGCAGGTCGCGGAGCGGCTGTTGGATTGGTGCCTGGCGGCGCTGCGTCCCGCACGCAAGGCCCAGCCTGTCTACCTGGCGCTGCGCGATTACCAAAGTGGATTACGGACGATGCTGCAAGACCGCAACTTCCGTCCTTACCTGCGCCGTACGCGGCTGGTCAAACACCTGGTGGTGCGGGTCAAGGAGATGGAACCGGCGCTGATGCCCCTGCCGCGGCTGGTCAGCGGCGTCTTTTGATGGCACATTTGATCAAACCAGGATTCGCATTAAACGGATGACTCATTACAAAATAACAGATGATTTGAATGCGCTGCTGGCCGTGCTGCCGGTGCGTATCCAAAATGCCCTCCATGAGCAGAATCGCAGCGATGAACTGCTCGAGGTGGTTCTTGACTTGGGGCGCTTGCCCGAAGCGCGTTTCATTGATTTTGAAGTTGTCCTGAGTGAGCAAGAAGTCACCCTCGCTGACCTACAAGATGTCGTTGCGCGTATCGGTGAGTTTACCGAGGACAACCGCGCCGGCATCGAGCGCACGCTGCATCGCATCTCCTGCCTGCGCAACCGCCAGGGCCACATCATCGGCATGACCTGTCGCGTCGGCCGCGCGGTGTACGGCACGATTGACATCATCGAAGACATCGTTCAGTCGGACAAGAGCATCCTGCTGTTGGGCCGCCCCGGCGTAGGCAAGACGACCCTCCTGCGTGAGTCTGCGCGCGTGTTGGCAGACAAGAAGCGCGTGGTGATTGTAGATACGTCGAATGAAATCGGCGGCGATGGCGACATTCCGCATCCTTCGATC
Source organism: Anaerolineae bacterium (assembly GCA_044228345.1). Taxonomy (GTDB): domain Bacteria; phylum Chloroflexota; class Anaerolineae; order SSC4; family Amarolineaceae; genus Amarolinea. Next base: position 3,694 of record JBGAVB010000141.1, read on the forward strand.
GGCCGCGCGCGACGCATGCAAGTGCCCACGCCTTCTTTGCAGCATGAAGTGATGATCGAAGCGGTGGAAAACCACATGCCCGAAGTGATCATCATTGACGAGATTGGCCGTGAGCAAGAGGCCGTCGCCGCGCGCACCATTGCCGAACGCGGCGTTCAACTCATTGGGACAGCGCACGGCGGCACGCTGGAAAACCTGCTGCTCAACCCGACGTTGTCAGACCTGGTGGGCGGCATCGAAAGCGTGACCTTGAGCGATGAAGAGGCGCGGCGTCGCGGCACGCAGAAATCGGTGCTCGAACGCCGCGCGCCGCCCACCTTCGACATCCTGGTCGAGATTCAAGATCGGCAGCGGCTGCTCATTCACCATGACGTGGCCGCGGCCGTGGATGCGCTGCTGCGCGCGCGTGCGTTGCCCGCCGAGCTGCGTTGGCGCGATGCCGACGGCACGGTGCGCATTGAAAAGACGCAAACCAGCGCCACCAGCAGTTCCCTCGTTCGCCAGGCGCAGTGGTCGTCCAGCGGCCGCCATCAGGACGACGATGACGACGATGTGACGGCCTTTGGCAAACCGGTGCTGGCGCCCATGTCCACGCCGCGCGCGGCTGAAAATGGCGCCAATCTGCGCACGCGACGCGTCTACGCCTATGGGGTAGGTCAACAGCGCCTGCGGCAAGCCGCGCAGAATCTGCACGTACCGGTGCAAATTGTCGAGGATCTGCGCGATGCGGACATGGTCATCACCTTGAAGAACTATTACCGCAAGCAGCCGCAGCCCATCGCCGAGGCTGAGCGCCGGGGCATTGCGGTCTACGTCCTGCGCTCCAACACCGTGACGCAGATGGAGACCTGTCTGGCTGACGTGTTCGGCCTGCCGACGACGCCGGTGGATTCCTTCTCGGTCGCGATCGAGGAGACGCGCCAGGCCATTCAGCATGTTCTGGGCGGCGCGGCGTCGGCTGATCTTTCGCCGCAGGCGTCGTTCGTACGCCGCCAGCAGCATCAGATGGCCCGCGAGGCCAATCTTGTTTCGCACAGCTATGGCCGTGAGCCGCAGCGGCGCGTGCGAATCTACCGAGAATGAGATGTGAGCTTGTTTATCACCTTTGAAGGCCCTGAAGGCAGCGGCAAGACCACGCAAATTCAACTGCTGGCCGCCTGGCTGCGAGAACAGGGTCAGACGGTGTTGGCGACGCGGGAGCCGGGCGGCACAGCCATCGGCGACCGTGTCCGCGCTATCCTGCTCGATAGCGACCACCGGGAGATGCAGCCGCAGACAGAGATACTGCTGTTTTCCGCCGCGCGTGCACAGATCGTGGGGCAGATCATCCGGCCGCACCTGGCCCGCGGCGGCGTAGTCCTGTGCGATCGTTTTGCGGATTCGACCCTGGCCTATCAAGGCTATGGTCGTCAGCTCGACCTGGCGACGCTGCGCTTGATTACAGCATTCGCCACCGGCGGCCTCCAGCCTGATCTCACCTTCTGTTTGGACTTGCCCGTGGACGTGGGCTTGCAGCGTAAGGCGGCCGGCGCGGGCGAAGAGTGGAATCGCATGGAGCAAGAGACGTTGGCCTTCCACGGCCGTGTGCGTCGCGGCTACCTGACGTTGGCCCAGGCTGAGCCAGCGCGTTGGCGTGTGCTGGACGCGACCCAGTCCGTAAAGGCGCTGCAGGCCGCCATGCGCGCGGAAGTCGCAGCACAGCTGGGCCTGGCGTGAGAACGGGGTTGCACGCAGTCTGCGTTGGCATGGGCGGCGGCGATCGTGATGCGCAACGGGGTGGATCGGGTGGTTTTTCCGTTGGAGGCGCAGTTCATGAAATTGTTATTGGCGATTGTGCAAAGCGATGATGCGCGGAGTTTGTTAGATCGCCTGGTGAGCCGTAGTTTCAGCGCCACGGTCATCAGCACCACGGGCGGCTTTTTGCGCGAGGGCAACTCAACCATCATCCTGGGCGTCAACGATGATCGCCTGGACGAAGCCCTGGGCCTGATTCGCGAAGGCTCTCACACGCGCAAACAGTATGTCAACCCGCTGCCGCCCGTGATGGAGCCGGGCGAGCTGCATATTCCGATTCCGGTCGAGGTGGCGGTTGGCGGCGCAACTGTGTTCGTGTGTAACGTGGAGCGTTTCGAGAAGTTCTAGGCCAGCCTGCCCCCTCAGGCGGGGTGGATGGGTTGGAAGACTGGCCTGGCCGCCTTGTTCCAACTCAGTCCATGACGCCAAAATCATCGCCGCCGCCTGCGCCGGCCAGGTCGGGCATGGTTTTTTCGATCTCTTCTGGATCTTCGCCGGCTTCCAGGCGGTCAACCACCTCCCGGAACTCGTCGCCCAGGTCTTCGCCCATCTCCCCGCTCATCTTGCGCATCCAACGCGCCAGGGACTTAGGGTCATTCTCATCCAGGTCGCCCAGGCTGCTCGGATCGGCCAGGTTGTCCATGCGGCTTTCTTCCGAGCGCAGAACGGCCACTTTGGAGATCAGACGGCTCAACTGGGTGCTGCCGCAGCGTGGGCAGACCGGCTGACTTTCGGCCGCGGCAGACATGCTGCGCCACAGCAGGCTCACGCGGCGCTGGCATTGGTGGCAGCGATATTCGTAAATTGGCATTGTCAACTCGTTTGGATCAGGTTTTGGACAGTCGGTGAGATTATAATCACAGTCGCGAAGCTGTCAACTCAATCCGCGTAGCGGCAATTACCGATGACCGGCGCCATCCAGGCCGCGGCTCTATCCGTGGAGAACGGGGGCGCGGATGGTCGTCGTTCGCCGCTGGCGCGAACGCACATCGAGAGGAATAGCACAAGGGAAACTATGGTAAGCGATGAACTGACGGAGTGGTACCAGGGTTTGCAGCGGCCGCGGCCGACGATGGTCATTATCAGCGGGCCATCGGGCGTGGGCAAGGATGCCACGCTCGACGCCATGAAGCGCATGGGAACGACGTTTGATTTTGTCGTCACCGCCACGACGCGGCCGCGCCGTGAGCATGAAGTAGAGGGCGTAGATTACTATTTCGTCTCCATGGCCGATTTTGCCGAAATGATCAACAAC
>JBGAVB010000142.1:0-6735 GCA_044228345.1 Anaerolineae bacterium
CTCTTCGCCTTCACCGATGACGATGGCGTCGAAGAAAGGCGCCATCGGCTCCGGGTTCATGGTGACGCCCGGCCCGCCTGCGATGATGAGCGGCCACGCAGGCCCATCCGGCCCGGCGTCCGCGCTGCGCTCGGCGGCCAGGGGCGGGATGCCGGCCTGCAGGAGCATCTCCACGACATTGAAGTAATCCATTTCGTAGGAAATGGTGAAGGCCAACACGTCGAATTCATCTAGGTCGCGCTGCGATTCCAGGGAGATGAGCGAGCGGCCCGCCTGGCGGCCGTCCTTGTCCCAAAAAACACGTTCGCAAACGACATCGGGCAGGGCGTTGAACGTTTGATAGATGATCTGCAGCGCCAGGCTGGACATGCCCACGTAGTAGGTGTTGGGAAAAGCCAGGGCCACGCGCAAGCGTCCGCCCCAGTCCTTGAAGACGGCGCCGTTTTCTTTTTCGAGCTGCGCTTTGGCTTGCGCGATCTGGTTCCACTTCATACTGCGTGATTTATCGCCTTTGTGATGAGATTCGTCGGCCTGTGCCGTGACGGGACATTATAGCACGTTCGTTGAGGGTCGCCAACAAAAAGACTTCCGAAGTCTGCAAGACTTCGGAAGTCGGGCGTCGCGTCCCACAAAAAGACTTCCGAAGTCGACAAGACTTCGGAAGTCGGCGTGTCGCGTCAAAGGGCAACTTCGCAAGCGCCGGCCATGCAGGCCAGTTCTTGCGCCGCCGTGGTCAGATCCTCTTCTTCGTAGCGGAAGAGCTTGGAAAAATCAATGTCCGGGAACGAGGCTGCCAGCCGCTCATACGCTTCGGCGCTGATTTCCTCGTAGGGCATCTGGTCATACTGCGCATCGTACGAAGGCAGGAAAGCCATGCCGCCGATGACGTCCTGGTGTTCCCAAACCCACTTGATCAATTCCAGCACTTCGTCGTCGTGGTAGGTCACGGTGACGCTGGGGTTGTGCTCCGTGTAATAGAGCTTGTTCTGCAGCCAGTATTCACACTGCGCCAGGGCCGAGCGGTTGCGGCGGGTGAGGGCGCCGTCCGGCGACTTGACTGGGAAGTGCACCACCCAGGTATCGGCGTCCTTGGGGGTCTGGCCGTTTTCGGGGTCCAACGGCGCGCCCGGGTCGCGCACCACCTTTAAAACAGGGGAAAGGGCGCTGACGCGCACGTTGCGCACGTAGTAAGGCGCCCACCGGGCATGCAGGCCCGATGCACAGTCCACCAGTTGGCTGGTGTTGCCGCTCGGTTTCACGCAGGTGATCGAAACCGACGGATTGATGCCGAGCATCTCGGAGACCTGGCGGTTGACCTGCACGGCGTGGTGCTTGAGCTGCGCCATGATGCGCGGGTCCTGGACGACCGGGCAGTCCATCTGACCGGTGATGTCTACGCCAAGCAGGCGTTCCTCCTCGCAGTTCTGCCGCCACATCGGCCGCAGGCCTGGGAAGTGCGTCGCCATAGACTGAATCGTGCCGATGATTGTGGCGATTTCGACCTTGCTGCGCAGGGTTTCCGGGGTGTCGTTCGCGCGCGCGACCGCCGCCGTCAAATTGCAGAATTCCCATGGCCGCAGGTTTATTTCGCCGCACTGCCAAGATAGCACATAACCCATTTCAACCCGACCGTGCGAGTCGGTGCGTTCACTGCCGATGCTGAAGAACGTATGCGTTTCATCCACTGTGCCCGTGTATACATCTTCGCAGCCATCGGGCGCTACAGACACGACCCGGTGATTGGTTGCGCTCGCCGCCGTCCCTAGTTCCGCCCATGAACGGAACGGGCTGCTTGCCCGACTGACTTCGGGTGAGATTCCAATTTCACGGCAACGCACCTCCCATTCCCTCTTGGCGGGATGGCGGTGAAGTTCGGAAAGCAAGTCGTTATAAATCTTGATTTGCAGTTCGCGCACGCCTTCTTTGCGTTCATTGTGGGCTTGCTTCAACTGGGTGCGGCGAGTCGCCGTGCCGTGCAGCCGGTAGTACAGCTTTTGACTGCACGGTTGGCCACATGCGGCTTGTTCACGCCGCGAGAAGGATACCCAGAAGGGTGCACCGCACACCTCGCACATCTTCTGTACTTCGGTGTGCCCATTGACCTGGCGGAGCGGCAGATCGGTGAAACGACGTGCTTCCACTTCCCATGCTTCCATGACCGGCAAACCCAGCGCCTGCGCGAGACGCTGCAATGTCAGCCGGATGTCGCCGCCAAAATAGTCGCGGCGATAGGCTTGCCACGTGCGCGGCCAGTTGTTGGCCTGGGCAAAAGCGGTGTACTCGCTGCGCAAGAGCGCACGGCCAATCTTGCGGGTGAGAGCGATCAATTCTGTTTCCAATTGCTCATTGGAAATCTCTTTGGCGTTGCCATTGACCGCGCCAGCGCAGGCATCGCTTAGGTTCTTGCGCCAGGTATCGTTCATCAAGCGCACGGCGGGGTTGTCCTGACCTAGCATCCGCGCCCGATGCTCAGCCGCATGTTCTTCTACCGTCGTCAATTGCAGGTTCGAGATGTGATTGTTGCGTCCGTCGAAATCGCGGTGATGCAACTGATACTGGATGCCGTTCAATTCGACGCCGGTATGATGCGCATATATCTGGCGATGCTCTGATTTGCGGCGAGACCCAAATTGGATCATCCGATAACTGTTCGGCGCATCGTAGTTGCACTTGACGACGGCCGGGAGGCCTTTCTTTTGATACGAGAAAGCCGTCATCGCTCTCAGTGCATCCTTGGGCTGCAACTCGGCTGTCGTCTTTTCCGAGCCGTCAAGCATCACAAAGCGATGATTGAGCGTTGCGCGTACATAGCTGCCATCGGCAAAGGTTACACGATAGACGGGCGTTTGCGTTCCCGTCTTGCGCGGGTTGCGCATCGTGCGAATGACCAGATTATTGTCCTTGACGGTGTAGACATCTACATCTTTGCCCTCGGCCGCCAAATCGCGGATTTGCACCCGCCCGCGTCCGTCGGCCACGGCAACCCATGTCTCGCCCGTGACGCATGGATTAGTTCCAAAATCGCTCGCCGCGCGGCGTTCTGGGCGCAGGGCATTGGCGGCGCGGCGGCTGAAGATGCCTGGCTCGCCGCGGCCTGACTGGATCATGTCCAGCATGAAGCGCGCGATCTCAAGCTGCGTCAATTCGCGATCCGGCCACACGGCGGAGTTGTTGGCGTTCCAGCGCTGGCTGTTGTTGCGCTCAAAATCGCCGCTCTTGCACTGGAGCATCTCCTCGTCATCCAAATCGAAGAGCGAGATCATGGCGGTGCGCCGCATGCCGCCGCTGACTGCGGCGCCGCCGACCGCGCACATGATGTCATGTGCATCGAGCGGCCGCAGGAAGTTGCCCTGCCGCGCCAGGATGCGCCCACGCGTGAACTCCAACATACGGCGCAGCGGTTCTGGGCCGGAGGCGCGTCCGCCCTTGGTGCGCAGCGGTGCGCCGGCCGGCCGCAGTTGCGATAGATCAAAGCGTAAGTCGCCGCCCTCGAACCAGGTGGCCAGGCCGGTGCGCAGCGCATCCGCCCAACCTTCGGCCGAGTCTTCCACCGTGTAGGGCAGGGCCGTCGCGCCAGTTTGACGGCGGATGCGGGGAAAGTTCTCGACATAGCGGTGTTCCACCGAATAGCCAACGCCGCACCCGCTCATCGAGATGATGAGAGCCTCAACAAACGAGTCAATGCTCTCGACCGGCTGGTATGAGCAGTTGTAAATGGTGATGTTGTTGCGCCGCGCCGCAGGGCCGGCCATGGCCAGCAGACGCATGGACGGCATCGTGCTCATCTCCAAAATGCCGCGGCGCAGGCGCTCGTACGTCTCGGCTGGCAGCCGCTGCTGCGACAGCTCCGCCAGGTAGGCCACCGAACGATCTACCGTTTCAATCCAGGTTTCGCGACGCCCCGCCTCGTAACTGAAACGGGAATACTTGTCATAGAACTGGAATTTCTGCAGTTGTGTTGGGAAATGGCGATCGGATGCCTGGAAGGCCTCGCGCACCTCCTCCGGAATTGGCCGCGCGACGCGCAATTTGGCGTGTTCCGCGCGATAGAGGATGTAGTGCTTGGCGGCCTCATACTCGCCTGCCGCCTGCAGCACCATCTCGACAATGTCCTGCACATCCTCGACGCTGGGGGCCGGATGCTTGGCGGCGATGATGTTGACGACCTGCTGGGCAAGCTCTTCCACCGGCACGCTGGGCGTGCGATTCAGGCTGTTGAAACAGCGCGTGAGCGCGCTTTCAATGCGACCAATGTCGAACGGCACGATGCGGCCGTCGCGCTTGATGATCATACTGGGAATCACGATGCTTGGGCGGCTGCCGTTGGCTCGAATCAATGACGCGACCGCGGCGATGCGGTTCTGACCACCGTTGCGCCCCATGGCGACTTTGCCGCTGCCATTCTCACCATTGGCTGCGGCAGAATTTACTGGCGCCTCGACCACTGCGGAGACCGTCTTTGTCTCTTGCACGCTTTGTTTTTCATTGGTTTCTGCCGTCTCGGTCGTCATCACATCTTCTCCTTCAAGACTGGGAATTCGTTTTTTGCGGACTCTGCCAAATTCGCCGTAGAAAATAAAAGCCAGATGGCCACTCCACCCGGCCCACCGTATGCTTAACGCACCACTTCGTACAAAAAGCGACGGCCGCCGCCGTCCACGTTCTCAATACCCACGCGGTAGAGCAGCCCCTTGCTTTCCAGGTCGCGCAGGCGGTTGCTCTTCGTGCTCGGCGAAAGGTCGCCGGGCAGATCTTGCGCGCTGATCTGTTTGAGTTCCAACGCTTGCACGAAGGTTTCACGCAGCACAGGACTGAGCGCGCCCAAAATTTGCAGCTCGCCGCGGCTGCTGACATGAACGCAGGCCAGGCCGCGACGATTGAGCGCCACGTCAACGCTTTCGACGACCGAAGGCGCCGCGTTGCGAATCACGACAAAGCGCTCGATCTTGCTGCTGTCTTGCGCGGCTTCAACCAGCGAAACCACGACTTCGTCCGCCCAGGAGAAATCCATGAACATCGTCTTGGCGCACTCTAGAACCAGCAGGCTGCGCCGCGGCAGTCTGTATATTTCTTCAAGCAGCCGCTTGGCCATACCATGATCACGCCCTCCAAGAATGGCGTTGTCTAGGGTGATCACTTTCTCATAAAGCGCCATGTTTAACCTGTCTCAGTCACCTGGCTGAACGAGATGCCAACCTGGGCGCCCGCGAAGAATGCGACATGCAGCGCTTGGGGCTGCTTGTCTGCGCTCAGTTGTAACTTTGCGTCGCCTGAGCGCAGGGAAAGGCGCCCTTGGTAGCGGCGCACGATTTGACGCACGTTAGAAAGTCCTAAGCCGCCGCCGGTTGCCCGGCTGGATAGCCCGTCCAGCGCCTGCGCTACCGCCTGCGCATGTGTCCAATGACCGGCTTCGGCATGTCGTTGGCTCAAGCTTTGGCGGATGCCAATTCCCATATCCGCCACACCAATGCTCACGTATCGGCGTCCCTGGCGGTCGCGGTAGAGGTGCGCCGCTGCCAGCCCTTGATCCTGGCTGTGATCCTTGACATTGCTGCTCAGCTCAGACACGATCTTGGCGCTGTCTATCAGGTCGCCCAGGCTAAAGCCAAGCTCCGCACGCGCCAACTCCAAAAAACGTCCTACCACCAGCGCCACGTCGGTGCTGGCCTGAATGGGGGTCAATCCCAGGCCGTATGCGCCCCCATGCGCTGCGCCGCGCGTGCGGCCGGTGTTACGCAGGCTGCCGTAGAGCGCCAAATGGTCATGAAATCCCATGCTGTGACCGAACTGCAAGGCGTCGCTATCCCTGGAAAGGACAAAGGCAACCGGATGATCCTCCCGCTGCAGCGAGCGCGCCAGCATAACCAGGCAAACCATCCCGTACGGATCCAGGAAACGGACGCCGCTGAGATCAATCACGATTTCGCGTTGCGGCTCCGGCGCTCGCCGTGTAATGCCTGTCAGCAAACGGTCGAATGCCACACTGTTGAAACGATCGCCGCTGCTCAGCGCAAACCGAATCTCACTCATCGCTGACCCGGCCTGACGGCGCCGTCTCGCCTAGCGTGGTTGACCCCCGGTCGGCAGCAGTTTATCAATCTCGTTGCGCACCGCATAGAGGTCTTGTAGTTGCAGGTAGACCGTGGCAAAGCGGATGTAGGCAACCAAGTCCAGTTCCTTCAGTTCCTTGAGAACCACTTCTCCAATGGCGTCACTGAGCACTTCCGATCGCCCCAGGTTGTACAACTGTTCTTCCACCCGCTCAACCAGGCGCTCCATGTCGGCCATGGCAATCGGGCGCTTGGCGCAGGCGATGCGAATACCGCCCAACAGCTTCTGCCGGTCATACGGCTCGCGGCGGCCGTCGCTCTTGACCACCATCAAGCTGGCTGACACCTGCTCGTAGGTGGTGAAACGCCCCCCACACTGATGGCACTCGCGGCGCCGCCGAATTCCATCACCGGCGCCCCGCGTGTCAACCACGCGATGATCGGTGCTTTTGCAGTGAGGACAGAACATGCTTACCTACGTTTCAACACCCGCGGTGGTGCAACAAGTGGCTGCCGATAAACCCATGCGCCTGAATCGAGGCATACCATCGAGGCCGGGGAGCAGGCACGTGCGAACTGATCCATTGGTTAGACGAACACTACATATAGTGTATTATTTTTGTTCAACCACAATATGTAGTGGTATCGTTACGGGCTAGATTCTACCACAGATGCCTTGACAATG
>JBGAVB010000143.1:0-6699 GCA_044228345.1 Anaerolineae bacterium
AGTTAAGATGTTGGCAACGTTTGTTCATGAGAAAGGAACCGACTATGTCTGCTTTTCCAGCCGTCCTGGTGGGCGGCCCGCCGCACAGCGGCAAATCGGTGCTGCTCTATGCCGTGAGCCAGGCGCTGCGCGATCTCGGCGTCGCCCACTATGCGCTGCGCGCCTGCCCGGACGGCGAAGGCGACTGGAGCCAGGAGGCGCCGCCGCCCGAGGTGCGCGCCATTCGCATCAAAGGCGCCTGGACGCCGGTCTGGGTAGATCGCCTTTGCCGCGATATCCGCAACCGCCACCTGCCCCTGCTGGTGGATGTCGGCGGTCGCCCCACGGCCGACCAGGAGCGCCTTTTCGATGAGTGCACCCATGCCATCCTGCTTACCAAAGATGAGGCTTCGCACGCAGAATGGCAGGCGCGCCTGGATCGTCATGCCCTGCCCTTGCTTGCGGATTTGACCTCCCGCCAGGAAGGGGAGAGCCAGGTGCGGAGCGCCGCGCCTATCCTGAGCGGCGTGATCGCCGGCCTCGAACGCCACGCGCCCGTCGCCAACCCGGCGCTTGACGCGCTGACGGCTGTTCTGAGCCAGCTCTTTGCCCCCTACCAGGACCACCTGCGCCGCCGTCACCTGGACGCAGCGCCTGTAGAAATGGCGGTTGACCTCGATCGCCTGGCGGTGACGCTGGGCTGGGCGCGGCCTGGCGCCAAGATGATCTGGCTGCCTGCACATCTGCCGGTAGTGCTCGACTATCTGCCAGCCGCGACGTCGCTGGCGATCTATGGCCGTGCGCCCAACTGGTTGATCGCGGCGCTGGCGCGACTGGCCCATCCGGCCGCGTTCTACAGCTTCGATGTGCGGTTGGGCTGGGCGCAGGCGCAGTCGCTGCGCTTTGGCTTGCCCGGGCCGCAAGCGCCGCTGGCCGTGCGCAGCAACGAAGACGCGGCCTGGCTGCATGTGGCCTGCAGCCTTCCCCGCGATTACATAGACCACAGCCAGTTGGATGAAGCAGCGGTTCCGCTTGCGCCGCCCGCCAAGGGCGTGATCCTCAGCGGTAAAATCCCCAACTGGCTGACCGCCAGTCTCGCGCTCACTTACGCAGACGCGCCCTGGCTGGCGGTTTATCAGCCGATGCTGCAACAACAGGCCATTGTCGTCAGCGCTGGCGCCGCCGCCGCCGTATACCCCGTCGGACAACTTATCCCCTGCCGAGTGACCGACGCCTGAAAAACAAAACAGCCGCCAACAGCGCGCGTAAGCGCGCCGCGAACGGCTGTGGAGGGACGAGCATCGGTTTGGGAACACGGCTCGATGCATGCTGTCAACCCGGTGAGCATGTGGGAACCGGCATACCAACGCCAAGACGGGGCATGCCAGGCCCGGGCCAATGACGGACACAACGATCAGGTTCGTTGCACGTTGTTATTATAACACACCTGGGATGGCAATCCAAAGAGAACGGCGCTTCGCCTGGGAATTCCAAATGTAGCGCACATCCAACCGCAAAGACCACATGCGGGGGTGGGTGAACACACAAAGAAAAGGCAGATCAGACGCAATTTGACATCTTCTTTGCGTTCTTTGTGATCTCTGCGCGCGACCACAAATTGACAGCAAGCAGCGTTCGAGTTTATCATGGGCGCATGGTGCAGCGCCCATCGCTGGGCACCCACACGGCGCATCGCTTGTTTGAGCATGGAACACCAATGATGTCTACAGCCTTGACCCTGCATGAAAACATCCCGCTGATCGAGGTCGCCGATGGCGTGCTGCTTGACGTCATCGCCGCGGATCCGCAGGCGCGCACGTTGATCCTCGTGCGTCTGTCGGATCGCGTGGCGATCATCGCGCCTGGCGGGTTCGATGCGCTGCTGGCGCGCCTGCGCAAACTGGGGCATCTGCCGCAGGTCGTGGAGGAATGATGGCCATGGGTTCCTTGCGCTTCGATCCGTTCTTGCCCCATATACCAGCCAACGTACTGAAGAGCATGGCGCGCCTGTGGGGCGGCAGCAGCCTGACGCGCAAAGACGAGTGCATCAGCCTGATTCAGCACAGCCTGGCTGATCCAGCCAAGGTGCGAGCCGCCGTGGCGACGTTAACGCCCGCGGAGGCAAATGCGCTGGCGCTCATCAAGGCCGCCGGCGGCGCCGTGGAAGCCCGCGCGTTCGCTGTGGCCTTGCACGCCAGCGGCGCTCCACTGCCGGGCAGGAGTTCGGCCCGTAGGGACGGCCACGCCGAGGTCATCTCACATCTGATCAAACGCGGTTTGGTGCTGAACAGCAGCCCCCATAACCCCACCTACGCCACCGGCTATGGCCGAGTTGAAATCTTTAGCGACGAACGGCTGCTGGCGGCCGCGGGAGCGCTCGCCGTGGCGCCGTTTGCTCTGAACCCCATCGCCCCCCCAGCGGCGACGGTGTTTCGGCGCCCTCCCGCGCTCGCGCTCAATCTGATCGGTCTGCTGCAAGCGATCGAGAACCACGACGGCATCGGCTTGACGCAAAATGGCCTCCCTCGCGTCAACGAGGTGCGGCGTATTGCCAAGGCCATGGGCTGGAGTGCAGACACGACCCTGGTGGACGGTCTACCGTTTCCAGACCTGGCCCTGGCGCTGATCCACGCGCTGCGCTATGGCGGCTTGCTCAACGCGCGCGCCGCTGGCTATCTCACGCTGGCCATGCCTGTGCATGTGTTTGCGGCGCAGCCGTATGCCGAACAGGTGCGCCCGATCTTCAACGGCTTCCGAGAGGCCGGCGAATGGAACGAAGGCGGGTTTGAAGCGGGCTATGATGCTATTTCGCCCTTGCTCCAGGCGCGCCAGGCGCTCGCCGCCGCGCTGAGCGCGCTGCCGAACCAGGGCGTCAACTTCTTTGCCGTGGATGACTTCGATCGCGCGCTCTTCGAGCGCATCGGCGAGCACTTCTCTCTCGACTACTTGTCACCCGCTCCCAATACTTATGGCAAAACGCCCGCAGAGGCTCAACAACAGCGGAGAGCCTGGCAGACACGCGCGCGCAAAGCGTGGCTAGGTCGCGAACGCCCCTGGATTGACCGCGCGCTGACCACGTGGTGCTACTTCCTGGGCTTGGTCGAGTTGGGTCTGCGGGATAAAGCGCCCTACGCGCTGCGCCTGACCGATTTGGGGCGCGCGGTTCTCCATCCTGGTCAAGCGCCTCACGCGATCCCCACGAGGGTCGAAGCGGGAGCGGCCTGGGTGGTGCAGCCCAATTTCGAGATCCTGGTCTATCTCGATCGGACAACCCCACAGCAGTTGGCATTCCTGGAACGGCATGCGGAGCGGCTGCAGGCGCAGCAGCATGTCGCCCAGTACCGGCTCACGCGGCTGGCGATCTACGCAGCCCTGGAAAGCGGCTCGGAGTTGAACCGGTTGTTGGCAGATCTGCAAAGCGGGGCTGGCCAGCCGCTGCCGCAGAACGTCGTCGCCGAAATCCGCGCATGGGCAGGCCTGCGTGACCAGGTGACGATCTACCGCCGGGCGCACCTGGTGGAATACGCTGACGCAGCCGCGCGTGACGCTGCAACGAAGAACCTGCCCGGCGTGGTCGTCGGCGACCGGTTCCTGCTCGTGAACGCAGCCCAGGCTGCTCAGACTCACGCCCGTGTGCAGGTGAACTACGCCGCGGCGTTGACCAGGTGCCTGGCGGCGGACGAAGAGGGCGCGTTGACGGTGACGACGCCTCCCCCTGACCTGCTGCTCGATGCTCAGCTCGGCTGCTGGGCCGAGCCGCGGGGCGCAGGCCGCTGGCAGTTGACGCGCGCGAGCGTGGCGGCTGGGGTGAAAGCCGGGCTGACTTTGAGTGGGCTGCTCAAGCTGCTGACCGACCGTCTGCTCCACCCTTTGCCGCGGCTGCTCCATGTGGCGCTGAGCGCCTGGGCCGGCGAGCCAAGCGCCGTCAGCTTGACCGAGATCGTCGTGTTGCAGTGCAGGCAGCCGGCCATCTTCGAGGCTATCGTCTCCAGTCCCAAGCTGCATCGTCTTCTAAGCGGTGAGCTTGCCCCCGACCTGGTGGCGGTGGATCGAACGCAGTTGGATGCCCTGCGCCAGCAGCTAGACTGGTTAGGACTGGAAATTTCACCCGAACTGACCGTCAAGCAACGGCGTTCGGACCGGCCATAGGACATTGGCGGCGCTTGCCGGGTTAGGCCTTGGTCTCTGGTTTCGTTGGGAATTGGCTTCGAGCGCTCTACGTCATCGGCGGCGTCGCTTGACCGGCCGGCGAACGCAGCCTGACATGCCGCGACGGAAGCGTGACCCGAAAGTGCTGCGGGTCGCTGGCGAACTCTGGCGGCGGAGAGCCGAGGCGCGCCATTTCCTGGCGGATAAGCGCCAACCCACGGCCGACCGTCGTCATTTTTCCCATCTGACGCAGCACCTCCGCAATGACCGGGTTTCGCCGCCGGGACTCGCCGCCGGCCAGCACTTGTTCCAGGGTCACGCCGGCCAAGAGGCCGCCGGGGTTCTGAATCTCCAGGCGATCATCATACAATCGCACAAACACCTGGGATGGCGCTGCGTAATCGCGGTGAGCGACGGCATTAGCTACAGCTTCATGCGCGGCCGCCAGGGGATACTCCGGCACATCCTGCTCTTCGAAATGGGTGCCACGGTCTACAAGCAAGCGCGCCACGCGCAAGTTTCGTCGCAGGAATGACTCCGCCTGTTCGATGGCGCGCAGGGCCGGGCCTTCGCTGTCAAGGCGGTCCACGATCGGGTCGGTGATCTGAATTCCGCTGAAGCGCAAAGCCGTCACACGCCAGGTCGGTTGTTGCCATTCTGGGTGCCCCGCAAACAGCACGCACCCTGCCACCGTTGGCATCGCCGCATCTCCGTGTCGTACAGCAAATTTCTGGCCGATTGCCATACTGGTCAAGGTCAAACCAGGCTGCTCCAACACGCCCGGTGCGCGCGCCGAAAAATACTTGCGCAGCGCGGCCTCATCCAAATCACGCCACGCGGCGCCGGGACACGGTAGTGTTTCGTAGGCTTCTGGCGTCTCACGCAAGGTGAGCAACCTGATCTCTTCGCTCGATCCCCGCCGCGTCTGCCGCCCGTGGCGCACGAACACAGACCCGCTCTTGGCGTGCATGCGCCCCGTGGCCTTCACCTGGGCGACTACAATAGTCCCATTCGGTAATTGCGCGACCTCCACAACGGGCGTCAGTGGTGCGCTAACCGCTTCGCGACAGGCGCTCAACACACTTTCCACCACCCTGGCAGCATCTGACAGGCCCACCACCTGCCCACGATCGTTCACGCCAATCAGCACGCGTCCGCCGGTCGTGTTGGCAAAGGCAACCAGGCTTTCGATGACCCGTGAGCTGTACTTCTCCTTAAATTCAGTGTGGCTGTCTTCGCCGGCTGCCAGCCAGGCGGCGATCGTTTCTACGTCCATGACATGCTCCTGAGGGTATGTTCCCAACGTTAAGCGAGGGAGTATCATCATTATAACACAGGCGATATGGCAGGCCAAAGAGAATTATTTTTCGTCAGTCGGCGCGCGGCGCGGCCTCCTCCTGCCGGAATTCGATGATGGCCACCAGCATGAAGTACATGGCGGCCAGGCATAGGGCAAAGAGCGCGGAAAAGACAAAGGTGGAGGCGTTTGCCACCGGATGGCGCACGCGGTGCGCGATATCGAACAGCAGGCCGGCCGGATTGGCCACCACATCCCAACTGTTCCAGCGCGGAAAGCGCCCCAGGTAGACGCCAAAACCGCTCAAGGCCAGCGCTACCAGCGAGAAGATCCAACCGATCCCCGCGCCGGCCGAACGCCGCACGAGCGACTGCATCAGGTAAAGCGAGATCAGCCCCAGGAACGCGCCGGTCCAGGCAAAGGTGATGAGCAGGATCAGGTCGTACCAGAGCGGGACGTTGCCCTGCGGCTGCAGATGCAGGATGTCGGTTAGAATATAGGGCGCGTTGGGGAAGAAGAGCAGCCAGAAGACCAGGCAGGGCAGCACCAGCAGCCAATCGCGCCAGCGGCCGCGCTGACCCAGGTTGTAGGCGGCCAGCGCGCCCAGCATCGGCAGCCAGGCCAGGAACAGGTTCCAGACCAGGCCAAAATGGACGGCGCTGCGCGCGTAAACGGCGCGCACCGCCAACTGCGCCAGGCAAACGGCCGTAGCAAACGCTAACGACGCCACGACGGCCGCCTGCGCGCGGTAGCGCGTCAACATGCGAGTCGTAAAAGACACAAGTCATCTCCTTTGCATGGATAGACGCCGCCCGACCACGCATGGTTCAACCGCCGGGCGTTATTCCCCCGCCCCGATGAGCCAGTAGGCTCGAATTCAGCGTTTAGAATTCCGAGTTCAGCGTTCCAGTGTGCTATACTATGAGCGCCTCCCTCAGGTACCTGATTCTGCATCCCAGGAGTTGGCCGCGATGAGTGACTACGATCTCCATGCTCTCAATCTGCCCAAACTGGCCGGCCGGTCACTGGCTGCGTTTGCGGGCGCGCTGGCGAACCCGGTCTCCAGGGCAGCCTTGATGCCCAACTTGCTCAAGCAGGGCGGCTTTGACCGTTTCCGCACCCTGCGCCTGGAGGAACCGCCCACGTTCTATCCGCTGACCCCCGCGACGGCGCCGGCGGTGGAAACTCTGGCGCCGGCGGCCGTGGAGGCAGCGCTCGGCCTTTACACGGCCGGCGCGGTCTTCACGACCGCGCGCGATTTTGCACACGCCTAT
>JBGAVB010000144.1:0-6416 GCA_044228345.1 Anaerolineae bacterium
AAGGAGACAACCAGGTATTGCCAATGCACGGGTGCTGGAGGCGCCTTGGTCGCGGGCTGACGCTCGCTCGCCGGCGCTGCGGTTGGCCTGGCAGCCGGTTTGCTGACCGGCCGCGGCGCGCTTGCGTCACGCACCGGCGGCGCGGCAGACGCCGGCTCTGGCGCGCCGCCGCCCAAAAGCTCACCCAGGAGATCGGGTGTTTGTTTACGTTCGGTCATCACGCATGATCCTTTCTACCAACGCCTGATAGTCTTCCGCGCCTGGCGAATGAGGCGCATACTCAAAGATGCTCTGTCCATAGCCTGGCGCCTCTGACAGGCGCACGTTGTAACGCACCGGCGCACAGACGCGTTCCCCATAATGGCTGTGCAGTTGTTCCAGGATTTCCGCGGACTTGCGCACGCGGCGATCAAAAAACGTGGGCAGGATGTAGGCCAGGTTCAGCGCGGGATGGTATTTCTGGATGGCGGTCAGACTCTGCTCGAATTCAATCAGACCCTGAAGCGTCAACACTTCGAGGGAGACCGGCGCCACCACCTGGTGGGCATAGAAAAGCACATTGACAGTCAGCGCATCCCAACCGGGCGCCGTGTCCAGAATCGTGTAGTCGAATTGATCCTCGAACGGCGCCAGCGCCTCGCTGAGCACCTGTTCGCCGCCAAAGTCGCGCCGCGTAATCTGGCGCTTGAGGCCGGCCAGGGCGCGCCCCCCCGCCAGCACTGAGAGGCCTTCACGCGCAGGAAGCAGCGCCTCGGCAGATGTTGTTTCTGCAGTCACCAGGTCGGCCAGGCCCAACCCCGTCTGGAGGCCCAGGGCTTTCGTCACCTGGCCTTGCGTGTCCACATCCACGAGCAAGACGCGCTTGCCTGCCAACGCCAGGCCGGTCGCCAGGTTGACTGCGGTCGTGGTCTTGCCCACGCCGCCCTTGGAAAGAGCAATGGCAATTTTGCGCATGCAAACGTCCTCCCTTCATGCCTCTGCGATTGGCAGTTCACAAACAGCAACGCTGGAAGATCACTCCTGCCAATGCGACGTTTCCTATGCCAGAGTATACCACAGAAAAGTGCAGAATCATAACGCAATGCGTCAGAAAACCCAGACGCAGACCTGGCCCGGCAAAAGAGATAACTATTTTAATTCACGACAAATTTGTCGCCAAAGGCAATTCCTGATAAAATGTATAGGGTGTTTGTGTCATTTGCCTGCGACGTGCCGAGGACGTCGCGAAGGAGGTGGACAACAAGTCAGACTGCCCAATTGGTCGTTGAAAACATCCCCCGCATAAATTCAGTTCCCAAAGTACAGGTTTCTTTCAAAGGAGAAGAATCAGTGTCTAAGAAGAGTCCGCTTTTTCTGATCATCACTCTGTTGATCCTGGCAGCGACCCTGCTGTCAGCTTGTAGTGGCGCTGCTACCGTGGCGCCAACGACTGCCCCATCCGCCCCAACGACTGCCCCAACGGGAGGGGACAAGAGCCTGGTAGGCGTTGTGCTGCCGACCAAGGATGAGCCGCGCTGGTTGCAAGACCAGGCCGTGTTCGTGAAGGCTGGCTGGACCCCCTTGTTCAGCCAGGGCGACAGTGCGAAGGAAAAGGCCAATGTTGAGGCCTTGATCAGCCAGGGCATCAAAGTCCTGATCATCTGCCCGCAGGACGCGACGGCCGCCGCCGCGGCGGCAGCAGCCGCCAAGGCCGCCGGCGTCAAGGTCATTTCCTATGACCGCCTGATCCGCGACACCGATGCGGTTGACTACTATGTCACCTTCGACAGCATGGCCGTCGGCGCCGCCTGGAGCGAATACCTGATCAAGCAGGCCGGCGACACCAAGGGCAACCCGCTGTACATCTACACGGGCGCCGCCACCGACAACAACGCCTTCATCTTCTTCGAAGGCGCCTGGGAAAAGATCCAGCCCAAGATCGCCGATGGCACCTTCGTCATCAAGAACTCCTCTGAAGCCATCGCCCTGCAAGGCAAGGCCACGCTGACCCGCGACGAAGAGTCCAAGATCATCGGTCAGACCACCACCAACTGGGACTTCAACACCGCCAAGAGCCTGGCCGAAGCCAATCTGACCAAGGCCGCCACGGCCGACAAGGGCACCGTCTACATCCTCGCCCCCAACGACGGCACCGCACGCGCCATTGCTGACGCCTTCGCCGCCGACAAGGATGTCAAGAAGTACTTTGTCACCGGCCAGGACGCTGAGAAGGCTTCTGTCCAGTACATCATTGACGGCAAGCAGTCCATGACCGTCTTCAAGGACGTTCGCACCCTGGCAGCCGACGCTGTCGCCGCCGCCAACGCCTTCCTCGCCGGCCAGACCCCGGCCAAGACCACGACCTATGACAATGGCAAGATTCAGGTGCCGGCCAAGCCGTCCGCCATCGTCACCGTCACCAAGGACAACGTCAAGGCTGCCTTGATTGACTCCGGTTACTACCAGGCCGGCGACTTCCAAAACCTGCAGTAACACTCTCTCTTCTCCCGCTTCCGCCATTCTTCTCACAGCGAAGGCCGGAAGCGGGAGAGGTGACCCCGACCAGACGGGTTATTGCACGCACCGCTCTGCGGCTGGGCCGCTTACGCGACTCAGCCGCAGAGAATCGGGACAGAACTGGTCCTCTCATGCTTCACTTCGTCAGGAGTTAGCGCCATGCCTATTCAACCTCCCATCCTAGAGATGAAGAATATTACCAAGACTTTCCCCGGCGTGAAAGCATTGAGCAACGTCAGCTTTCAGGTTGCCGCGGGCGAGATTCACTGCCTCGTGGGCGAAAATGGCGCGGGCAAGTCCACCCTCATGAAGGTCCTCAGCGGGGTGTATCCATACGGCACGTACGAAGGAGACATCCTTTTCAACGGGCAGGTGCAGAAATTCTCCGGCATCGCCGACAGCGAGAAGGTCGGCATCGCGATCATCTATCAGGAGCTGGCGCTCGTCCCCGAAATGACGGTCTACGAGAACATCTTCCTCGGCAATGAGATCAAGCGTGGCTTCATCGTTGATTGGAATGAAACCATCAAGCGGGCCACCGAAGCGATCAAGCGTGTCAGACTGAACGTCAACCCGGGGACGAAGGTCAAAGATTTGGGCGTGGGCAAGCAGCAGCTGATCGAGATTGCCAAGGCGCTGAGCAAGGATGTAAAACTACTTATCCTGGACGAACCGACCGCCGCCTTGAATGAGGATGACAGCGAAAACCTGTTGAACTTGATCCGTGAGCTGAAACAGCACGGCGTCTCCTGCGTGATGATTTCGCACAAGCTGAAAGAAGTGATCGCCATTGCCGACACAGTCACAGTCCTGCGCGACGGCCAGACGATTACCACCCTGGATGCGCACAAGGGCGAAGTCTCCGAACCGGTGCTGATTAAGCACATGGTCGGCCGCGAAATCAACAATATCTACCCGCAGCGCCAACGCAACCTGTTCCGCTCCACGGCCGCCGTTGTCGAGGAGGCCAAAGCAGCCGGCGTGAAGGTCATCTCGTATGACCGGCTGATCACCGACACCAAGGCGGTGGACTACTATGTGACCTTCGACAGCCTCGCCGTTGGGGCGCAGCAGGCGCAATACCTGGTTGACCACGCGCAGGGCAAAGGCAATTCGCTGTATCTGTACGCCGGGGCCGCAACGGACAGCAACGCCTTCTTCCTCTTGCAGGGCGCGTGGGGCGTTCTGCAGCCCAAGATCGCCGACGGAACTTTCGTCATCAAGAATTCAAGCCAGGCCGCCAGCTTGCAGGAGAATGTCATTCTGACGCGCGAGCAGCAGAGCGCGATCATTCGCCAGGTCGCCACCAACTGGGACCCGCGCACGGCCAGGAATATGGCGCAATCCAATCTGGCCCTGGCCAGCGCGGCCGACAAAGGTAACGTCTTTGTGCTTGCCCCCAACGACAATACCGCACGCGCGATTGCCGATGTGTTCACGGCCGATAAGGATGTCAAGAGCTGCCTGATCACCGGCATGGATGCCGAGGAAGCGTCAGCCCAAGCCATCCTGGACGGCATGCAGTCCATGACCGTCTTCAAAGATGTGCGCGCCCTGGTGCAGACGGCGGTTGACGCGGCCGTGGCGCTGCTCAAAGGCCAGACCCCCGCAGCGAACGGGAGTTACAACAACGGGGCAATCGCCGTCCCCGCGCTCCAGTCTCCGGTGATCCCGGTTGACAAGGCCAATGTCAAGGCAACCTTGATTGACTCTGGCTACTACGGAGGCGCGACGGCGGGCAAAGTTGCACAGGCGCCTGCGCCGACGGGCAACCCCGTCGTCGGGATCGTCCTCCCAACCCAAGATGAACCGCGCTGGATCCAGGATCAAAAACGCTTCCAGGATGCCTTCCGCGCCGCCGGCTACAATGTCGAAATCCTGTTCAGCCAGGGCGATGCCGCCAAAGAGAAGGCGAACGTCGAAGCGCTGGTGAAGAAGGGCATCAAAGTTCTCATCATCTGCCCGCAAGGCGGCGGCGAAGTCGTGCTCGAGATCAAGAACTGGAACGCCTTCGATCCGGCGTTGGGCCGGGACATCCTCTACGACATAAACTTCAAGGTCCGCAAGGGCGAGATCGTCGGCGTTGCGGGTCTGATGGGCTCTGGCCGCACCGAGCTGGCCCTGAGCCTGTTCGGCAACCCGAAAGGGTACCGGACCGAAGGAGAACTGTGGGTCGGCGGCAAGCCGCGGCATTTCAACCATCCGCACGATGCGATTGAGGCGGGCATGGCGTATGCAACCGAAGACCGCAAGGCGGCTGGCCTCATCCTGATCCAGGACGTCAAGCAGAACACAACGCTGGCGAACCTGCAGGAAATCGCCCGCCGCGGCGTCGTTGACAGCAACGCTGAGATCAAGATCGCGGAGGAATACCGGCGTTCGCTCAACATCAAGACGCCGAGCATCGAGCAGAAGGTGGGAAACCTCAGCGGGGGCAACCAGCAGAAGGTCTGTATCGCCAAGTGGCTGTTTGTCAAGCCCGACCTGCTGATCCTGGACGAGCCTACGCGCGGCATTGACGTCGGCGCCAAGTACGAAATCTATACGATTATGTCCCGACTGGTGCAGGAGGGCATGAGCATCATCATGATCTCGTCCGAGCTGCCCGAGGTTCTCGGTATGAGCGACCGGGTGTACGTCGTCTCGGCGGGCAGGATCACCGGCGAGTTGCCGATCGAGGAAGCAACTCAAGAGAAGATCATGCAAATGGCTACGAGCTAATCAGGAACCCGTCTATGTTTGTCTCACATCGTGACTCATGAGATGCGCCGTCACATGCCATCTCGCCGCATCGCACTATCGGAATCCCTGCCTGCAGGGTTCATGACACCAGGAGGCTTAGGATGACTTCTCGTCAAGCTGATCAAGTCCAGACCAAGACGCCGTTCTTGCAAAGTCTGGGAAAAATGGCCCGCACGAACGCCCGTGACTACGGCATGTATATTGCCCTGGTCGTGATCGTCGCGTTCTTCACCTTGCGGACGAATGGCCTCTTCATCTCGCCCAGAAACATCGCCAACCTGTTGAACCAGATGGGCTATATTGCCGTTCTGGCAACCGGAATGACGCTCGTCATTGTCATTCGGCATATTGATCTATCGGTCGGTTTTCTGTCAGGCTTCCTCGCTGCCATTGCGACCATCGGTATGGTGTCCCTCCACCTGCCCTGGTACCTCGTCATCCTGATAGCCCTGGCGATGGGCGTCGTAGCAGGAGCAGTCACGGCCCTTCTGGTGGCGTGGGTGGGCATTCCCGCTTTTGTCGCCACGCTCGGCGGCTGGTTGGTCTACCGGGGGCTCCTATCCCTGACACTGGCCGGCTCGGGCACCGTCATCATCCCAGATGAAAGCTTCAATGCGCTGGGCAATGGTTACATTCCCGACCTGTTTCCGGCCAACAGCGCGTTTTTGCCAGGCGTCCACAAACTAACGCTTCTCCTCGGCCTGGCGGCCATCGTCTTGTTCATAGTGAGCGATATCAACAGCCGCCGCAAGAAGCAAGCCTACGGCTTCGAGGTTCTGCCGGCGAGTTTGAACACCTTGAAGTTGGTCTTCATCGCGATTGTGCTCGGAGCCATCACCTGGGTGCTCGCGGGCTACAATGGCCTCTCCTGGACGTCCGTCATCATGCTGATCGTCGTCGCCGTCTACCAGTTTATGACAACGCAGACCGTCCTGGGCCGGCACATCTACGCGATCGGCGGTAACCCGGAAGCCGCGCAGTTAAGCGGCATCAACGTCAAGCGCATTACTCTGTTTGTTTTCGCCTCGATGGGTTTCCTGTCCGCGCTGGCGGGCGTCAAGCACAGCTATGGGACCGCGCTGCCGGAAGCTGCCCGGGTGCTGATCGAGTTCGAGGTCGGCCATGATAAGGAGGCGGCCCTGGTCGCCGTCAGCGAACGGTTGCGGCGGTTCCTCCTG
>JBGAVB010000144.1:6426-6696 GCA_044228345.1 Anaerolineae bacterium
GAGCTGGACGCCATCGCCGCGTCGTACGTCGGCGGCGTGTCGGCTGCCGGTGGCGTCGGCCGGGTCACGGGCGCGGTCATCGGCGCGTTGGTCATGGCCTCGCTGACCAGCGGCATGAACCTGATGAACACCGATGCTTCGCTCCAGTACGTCGTCCGCGGTCTGGTGCTCGTCGTCGCCGTGATCTTCGACGTGACGACGCGACGCTCAAGCGGCGGCAAGTAGCCCACGCAGGCATCGCGCCGGCGGCGGTGACAACGGCCAACCCGG
>JBGAVB010000145.1:0-6679 GCA_044228345.1 Anaerolineae bacterium
ATTTGACCGAATGGGAGCAGGTGGATGCCGGCACCTTCCTCCTACGTGAGTTCAACTGCGCCGTCCACAACGTGGCGCGTCGCTTTCAGCAGGCGTGCGGCTCCGAGATCGAGTTCATTCAGGCCGTCCTGCCAGAGGCGACGGTCGCGCGCGAGCATCACATTTTGCGGGGGGAAACCTTCTGCGGCTACCGCATCGCAGCACGCCAGAATGGCACCCACGAATGAGCACACCCGCAGACGCACCGTCGAATCAGGTTGATGCGTCCGCACCCGCGGCGGCGCCGCGCCGGGTCGCCGCGTATATCCCAGATTTGTTCTTCAGCGTACGCGTAGCCGATGTCATCCGCGCCCTGGGCGGCCTACCCGACCTGGTGGATTCGGTGCCGGCGCTGTGGGAGGCGGTCGAGCGCTGGCCCGCGCTGGTGCTGATTGACCTGCGCGCGCCGGACGACTGGCAAAGCGTTGTGCAGCGAGCCAAGAATCTGCCGCACACGCGTCTCATTCCGATCGTGGCTTTCGGCAGTCATGTGGACACAGACGCGCTGGCCGCGGCGCGTCGGGCTGGCTGTGATCACGCCTGGGCCAAGTCGCATTTCATGGAACAGCTGCCCGCGCTGGTCAAGCGCTACCTGCAGAAGTCGCCGCGGTATGTCGAGGGCTGGGACGCGCCGCCGTCTGTCTTGGCGGTGGAAGGCTTCGTGGCCTTCAACGCAGGGCATTATTGGGAACAGCATGAGCTGCTGGAGGGCGCCTGGCGTGAGGAATCCCGACCGGTGCGCGAGCTGTACCAGGGCATCTTGCAGGTTGGTGTGGCGCTGCATCAAATCGAGCAGGGCAAGTGGGCCGGCGCGATCAAACTGCTGCGCCGCGGTCTCAATCGCCTGGACTGGCTGCCGTCGGTGTGCATGGGGGTTGACCTGGCGTCCTTTCGGCGCCAGGCGCACGCGCTGCACCAGCATCTGATGGACCTCAGCGCCGCGCAGCCGACTGAGACCGAACCAGAGCTGACGGCGCAGGTAGATCGGCGCCTTTTCCCGCAGGTCGGCTGGCAATCCGCCGCGCAACCTGATATAGATTCTTGACGGCGCGCTTGTTTGGGCGCATCATGTGGGAGAAAGAGCCCGGCTTCTCCAAGAAGCCGGGTTTCTGTGAGTGTGATTTTTTGTTAGCATCGTTGGTCAATCCAAAGGGGGATGGACATCTATGGGTGTGATGCGTACGGTTCTCCTGGCCCTGTCGCACAGCAAACAGGCTCAGGGCCTGATTGTGGCTTTTCCGCTGTCGCGCAAGGCGGCGCGACGTTTTGTAGCTGGCGAAAAACGCCAGGAGGCTGTCGAAGCCATTCGCCAGCTCAACAGCCAGGGAATCACCGCGACGGTGGATTACCTGGGCGAATATGTCTCCAGCGAAACGGAGGCCCGCAACAATGCCGATGAATACCTGCGTCTGCTCGACGCCATTCAGGCCAACCGCCTGGCGGCCGGGGTCTCTGTCAAGCTGACGGCGATGGGCCTGCACGTTGGCGATGATTTTTGCTTCACCAATGTGCTCCGCATTGTGGACAAAGCCGCGCAGATCGGCAGCTTTGTGCGCATTGATATGGAAGACTCGGCCGTTACCAGCCGCACGCTCGACCTCTACCGCCGCCTGCGCAACCTGCATCCGTGCGTGGGCGTGGTCATCCAGGCCTACCTCTATCGCAGCCAACAAGACGTGGCCGCGCTGATTGACGAAGGCGTGGCAGACCTGCGTCTGTGCAAAGGCGCGTATGACGAACCGCCAACCGTGGCCTTCCCCACGAAGTCCCAGGTGGACCAGAACATGACTGCGCTCATCAAGCAGATGCTTGACGCCAGCCCGGCGCATGCCGCCGATCTACACCTGGCCGTGGCCTCGCATGACGATCAGATTATCAACTACGCCAAGTCATACGCCCATCACCACGGCATCAGCAACGACCGGTTCGAGTTTCAGATGCTCTACGGCATCCGGCGCGATCTGCAGCTGGCCCTGGTCAAAGAAGGCTACAAGATGCGCGTGTACGTGCCGTACGGCACCGCCTGGTACGGCTATTTCATGCGCCGCCTGGCTGAACGGCCGGCGAACCTGGTCTTTTTCTTCCGTGCATTGGTGGGGCGCTGACGCCGATGGTCGTTAGCGAAGCTCTGGCCGGCAAGACCGCCATCGTCACCGGCAGCGGCCGCGGCATCGGCCGCGCGATTGCCCTGGAACTGGCCCGGCGAGGCGCGCAGGTGGCCGTCAACTTCTTTCGCCGTCGCGCCCCGGCTGAGGAGACCGCCGCCGCGATCACGGCCGCCGGGGGGCGCGCCATCGTGGTCAAGGCGCACGTGGGGCGTGTGGATGGGCTGCAAACCCTGGTGCAAGAAACGGTCAACGCGTTTGGCAGCGTGGACATTTTCATTGCCAACGCCGCCAGCGGCGTGCTGCGGCCGGCCGTGGAGCAGGACGCGCGCACGTGGGATTGGACAATGAACATCAACGCGCGCTCGCTGCTTTTTGGCGCGCGGGCGGTGGCGCCGTTTATGCAGGCCAAAGGCTGGGGGCGCATCATCGGCATCACCAGCATCGGCGCCACGCGCGTGCTGCCTGAATACGCCATGGTCGGCATCTCGAAGGCCGCGATCGAAGCCGCGGTGCGTTACCTGGCCGTGGAGCTGGCGCCAGCCGGCATCGTCTGCAACGCCATCAGCCCCGGCGTTGTTGAGACCGAGGCGCTCGATTTTTTCCCTAGCAAAGATCAAATTCTGGTCGAGGGCCTGCGCCGCACCCCGGCTGGTCGTTTTGTACGTCCGGATGAGGTGGCGCGCCTGGCCGCCTTCCTGTGCTCCGAAGACGCGGCGATGATTGTTGGCCAGGTCATTACGATTGATGGCGGCTACGCGCTGTTGGTGTAGCCAGGATGGGAGAGAGACGACGATGAGCAATAACGATCGCGCTCGGATTCGAGCCAGGCTGGATGAGGCCCGGCAAGAACTATTGGACGTGTTGAGCAAGATCACGCCCGACACGGAGGTGAACTCCACCGAAAACCCCGCATGGACCGTGCATGACATCGCTGCGCATGTCACCCTGTCCGAGCGCGGGCTGCAAGCCACGATCCAGCGTTTTCTGGATGGCGTTGAGCTGCCGGCCGATTTCAGCCTGGACGTGTGGAACGAGCGCCAGGTCAAGAAAGCGCAGGCCCGCACCCTGGCGGACATGATTGCCGGCTTGACGGCTTCGCGTCAGCAAACCCTGGAATTGCTGGAATCCTTGACCGATGAACAGATGGCTGTCGAGGGCATGCACCCGGCCGGGTTCCGCACCACGGTCGCGGGCGTGTTCAAGGTGATGGCTTATCACGAACGCCTGCACGGCGCGGAAATGGCGCGTGCGCTGGGGCTGCCCGCGCCGCACATCCCGGCCTGGCCTGGTGTGGGTATGTCAAGTAGCAAGGAAGCAGAATGACCATGGAACCAATGCTGACGTTTCCTGACAATTTTCTTTGGGGCGCGGCCACCGCGGCCTATCAGATCGAGGGCGCCTGGCAGGCTGACGGCAAGGGCGAGTCTATTTGGGATCGCTTTTCGCACACACCGGGCAAGACACGCAACGGCGACACCGGCGATGTGGCCTGCGATCACTATCACCGCTGGCCTGATGACATTCGCCTCATGCAAACCCTGGGCTTGAACGCCTATCGCTTTTCCATCGCCTGGGCGCGCATTCTGCCGCGCGGGCGTGGGCCGGTCAACCAGGCCGGGCTTGACTTCTACAGCCGCCTGGTGGATGGCCTGCTGGCCGCCGGCATTGCGCCCGGCGTCACGCTGTATCACTGGGACTTGCCGCAGGCGCTGCAAGACGACGGCGGCTGGGCCAACAGGGACACGGCCGCGGCCTTTGTAGACTATGCCGACGCCGTCAGCCGCCGCCTGGGCGACCGCGTCAAGCTGTGGATTACGCACAACGAGCCGGCCGTGGCGACGTGGAACGGCCATCTCAGCGGGGAGCACGCGCCGGGCGTCCAAGACCTGGCGGCGGCGGCCGCCGCCAGCCACCACTTGCTGTTATCGCACGGCTGGGCGGTGCCCATCCTGCGTCAGAACAGCCCCGCGTCCGAGGTGGGCATTACCCTGACCATTAACTGGTTTGCGGCTGCCTCGCGCAGCGCCGCCGACCTGGATGCGGAGCGCCGCGAGGACGGCCCCTGGACGCGGTGGTTCATGGACCCGTTGTACGGGCGCGGCTACCCGGCTGATGTCGTGGCCGATCTGGATGCGGACGGCGCTTTCCCGCGTGGCGTGCTGTCCTACGTGCAGCCGGGCGACATGGCGACGATTGCCGTGCCCACGGACTTCTTGGGCATCAACTACTACTATCGCACCATCCTACGCAGCCGGCGCGTGGCTGAGGCTGACAACCTGCCGCCGACCGTCGTCCCCGCGCCGCGTGATCTCGATCACTGGACGGAGATGGGCTGGGAGATCTACCCCGACGGCCTGTTCAAGACCTTAGCCCGGCTTGCCTTTGACTATCAGACGCCCAAGCTCTACATCACCGAAAATGGGGCCAGTTATGCCGACGGGCCAGGCCCCGATGGCCGCGTGCACGACGCCCGGCGCATCACCTACCTGCGCCAGCATCTGGCCGCGGCGTGGCGCGCCATTCAGATTGGCGTTCCCCTGGCCGGCTACTTCACCTGGTCGCTGTTGGACAACTTCGAGTGGGCGCACGGCTATGCGCAGCGCTTCGGCGTTACCTGGGTCAACTACGAAACCCAGGAACGCATCATCAAGGATAGCGGCCGTTGGTACGGAGAGACGGCCGTGAACGGCGGTTTTGCACCAGGTTGATATGGAATACCGGCAGCTAGGGCGCACGGGGCTGCGCGTGTCGGCGATTGGATTTGGCGGCTGGGCGATTGGCGGCGCCGCGTTTGGCAATTCCTACGGCCCAACCGATGACGCCACCTCCCACGCCGCGATCCGTCGCGCCCTGGAGTTGGGCTGTACTTTTTTTGACACGGCCGATGTCTATGGCCATGGTCACAGCGAGGAACTGCTCGGCTCGACCTTGCGCGCGCTGCACGCCCGCGACCAGGTCGTCATCGCCACCAAGGTCGGCGCCAATTTCTACAACCGCGACATTGACGCGGCCCTGGCGCCGCGCCTGGCCGCCTACCTGGGGCGCTCGTTGCGCGATTTTGCCGCGGATGCCGTGCTGCCGGTGACGCACAGCGTCAACTTCAGCTCCGCCTACCTGCGCTTTGCCTGTGAGCAAAGCCTGCGCCGGCTGGGCACGGAGGTCATTGACCTCTATCAGCTGCACAATCCGGGCCTGGCGTTGCTCGAGCAGGGCGAGGTGTGGCAGGCGCTGGATGAGCTGAAACAGGCCGGCAAAATCCGCTCCTACGGCGTGTCCATTCATCAACCGGTGGAAGGTATTGTCGCCGTGGCCAGCGGCAAGCCGGATGCGATCCAGGTTGTGTACAACCTGCTCGATCAAGCGGCCGCGGCGCAGTTGTTTCCCATGGCCCAGGCCGCACAGGTGGCGATCATTGCCCGTGAACCGCTGGCGAATGGCTTCCTGACCGGCAAATACCAGGCGGGCGCGTCCTTTGCGCCGGGCGACTTACGTGCGACCTGGCCGGCCGACTACGTCGCAAGCCGCATCCGCGCTGCGCAGGCCCTGGCCGCGGCGATCGCACGGCCAGGCGTCACCCTGGCGCAGGCGGCGATCCGCTTCGTGCTCGATCAGCCGGCCGTCAGCACCGTCATCCCTGGCGCCAAAACGCCTGCCCAGGTCGAACAAAACCTGGCTGCCGCGGATCTGGCGCCGGGAGCCTTGTCCCGCCACGTTGCGAAATCTTAACCTCCTGGCAATCAAGCACAAAAAGTCGCCCGCTACAATGCGAAAGTGTGTAGATGCACGTTGTGATCTTGAACGTGGAGGGATTTGTAGCATGACAACGAAACGTGTCATTACCGTGAGCGCAATCGCAGCCGCTCTCGTTCTTTTTATGGGCGTTGGGGCGGTTGTAGGCGGCGGCCTGTTGTATCGAGCCATCAGCGGCCGCTCGTTGGCTCCCATCGCGCAGGTGCGTGAAACAGCGAGTAACCTGGTGCAGGCGTTGACCGGCCGCAACAGCGGGGCGCGGACGGCTTCCGCGGCCGCCGCATCCACGCCGGCTGTAGAGGAAGGTATCCTGGTCGCGCACGTCGTGGCTGACAGCCCGGCCGCGCAGGCTGGCCTGCGTCGCGGCGACATCATCATGAAGGTGGGCGACAAGGCAGTCAATCAACCCTCTGAGCTAGCCGCGAGTCTGAAGGCTCTCAAGACCGGCGATTCATTGACCCTGACCATTCAGCGAGGCGACGCTGAGCGCACGCTGACCGTCACCCTGGGCGAGCGCAACCAGCAGCCCTACCTGGGCATCGTGCCTTGCGCGGATGGCCAGGCGTCCATGCCAGCGACCACTGACGGCGTGTTCGTGGTCGAGGTGGCGAAGGACAGCGCCGCGCAAAAGGCTGGTCTGCAGAGCGGCGATCAGATCATCAGCGTGGACGGTCAGGCGCTGGACGCCGATCACAGCCTGAGCGATCTGATTGGCGCGCACAAGCCAGGCGACCAGGTCAGCCTGGAAGTCCAACGAGCCGCCAGCAGCGAGACCGTCACCC
>JBGAVB010000146.1:0-6643 GCA_044228345.1 Anaerolineae bacterium
GATTTGCGCGCACAACTGCTCAACAGCCGGCATGACCTCATCTTCCTGGCCGGTCATTTCAGCGCGGGCAGCGCGCTGGCCGCCGACTTCAGCACGCGCATGTTGGCGAATGAAGTGGCGTCGTCCACGGTTGATCTGCAGAACACCATCCTCTTCAGCACCGGCTGTCATTCGGGCTACAACCTGGTCAACGTACATGGAATCACTGGCATCTCGGCGCAGCCAGACTGGGCGCAGGCGTTTGCACGTAAGGGAGTCACGTTCATCGGCGGCACCGGCTATCAGTACGGCGACACCGATTTTCTCAAATACAGCGAGCAGATCTACGCCAACTTCAGCCGGGCGCTGCTGGCCGGCGCCGGGCCGGTGCCCGTGGGCAAAGCCCTGGTCGCGGCCAAGCAGGCCTACCTGGCGAACACGCCCACCCTGCGCGGCATTGACCAGAAATCGCTTCTGATCTCCACCCTGTTCGGCCTGCCCATGCTCAGCGTGGACTTGCCTTACGGCCGCGGTACGCCGCCCACGCCGCCCTCGATCATCGGCGCCACGAGCGTCTATACAACCGATCCAGGCCTGACCCTGGACCTGCGCTTTGCGGATGTAACAATCACACCCACGTTGAGCCTGGAAACGGAGATTCTCAACACGAACTCCACCAGCCAAACGGTCACGGCCACCTATTTTACGGGCGGGGCTGGCGTCGTTGTCTATCCCGGTGAACCGGTCTTGCCCCTGGAGTCGCGCAATGTGCACGTCAGCGGACAGATGCTGCGCGGCGTTGGATTCCGCGGCGGCCGCTACACAGACCTGAACGACATTCTGCCGTTGACCGGCGCGGCCGCCACCGAGGTGCGAGGCGTCCACATTCCGTTCTTCAGCGGTTCTTTCTACCCGGTTAACCCCTGGCACGCCAACTACTTCGACGTGCTGGCCAACGGCAGCGACGGACAGACATCGCTGCTGGTGCTGCCCGCGCAGGTCCGTTCCACCACGCCGACCTCACCAACCACCACCCTGCGTCGCTACGATGGCATGGACTTCCGCCTGTTCTACAGCGCCAACATCAACGTCTACCCCACGCCCGCGGCGCCCGGTGCGGCAGATCCCGCAGCCAGCAGTCCGCAGGGGACAACCGCGCGGCCAACAACCGCCGGCAACATTCCCGCCCTGGCCTCGCCGCCGACAATCGTGCGCGTGGTGAGCACGCCGTCCGATGGCACAATTGATTATCAGGTGACGGTCATTGGCGACCCAGCCGCCGGCATTCAGGCTGTGTGGGTCACGTACACGGCCGTAGATGGCCCGCTGTTCGGTCAATGGCAGTCGCTTGATCTGACGCAGAACCCGACCGATTCTACGCTCTGGGAAGGCACGCTGGTCGTACCCTACCAGGACGTATCGAACATTCGCGCGGTGGTGCAAGCGGTCAATGGCGTAGGGCTGGTATCCTTAGTGACAAACACCGGTTCCTACCTGGCGCCTGGCAGCGATCCAGGCGCGGCGCCGCCCACCTATCCGATCTCCACGACCGTGACGTTGGTGAACCCGCCTGCCAGCGGCCCCTACGGTACAGAATTGCCCTTCACGGCGGAGTTGACCAGCGCGGGCGCGCCGCTGCCCCTGGCCCCGCTGAGCTTCAGCCTGGGTACGCAAGTCCGTCAAGGAACAACCGATGCTAACGGCCGCGCGACGGTCAACCTATCGCTGTTCGGTTTGCCCGGTGAAAGCCAGGTGCGGGTGACATTCCCCGGCACGCTGACCGACGCCCCTGCCTCGGACAGCGCGCCTTTTACCATCCTCAAGCAGGACACGTCGCTGGTCTTTACACCCACAGTGGCTTTTGGTCAATACAGCGATCCTATCAACCTGCAGGCTACGCTGCGCGACGCCAGCGGCCGCCGCCTGCTGGCCCGGACGGTCTTCTTCCTGCCAGAGGACGCGCCGCTGCGAGCGCAGACGCCCTTCACGGCGACCCGTCCGCTGCCGGCTGAAGCGGTCATCACCGACTACAACGGTCGCGCCGCCACGGGCAGTCTGCCGCTGCGGGCAGGCAGCTATGCGCTGAGCGCCTACTTCGTGGGCGATGTTCCCTTGGGCAACGGCGAGGTCATCAGCCTGGAAGATCTACGCTACAATGCCGCCACGGCCGCAACCACGCTGACCATGAACGCCGAAGATGCCACCGTGGTCTACACGGGTGCGGTGATCGGCACAGCGGGCCAACCGTTGACCCTGGCCGCCGCCGTGACGCAGGCGGATGACGGGTCGCCGGGCGACTTGACCCGCGCCGTTGTCAGGTTCGACCTGACGATGCTCGACGCCCCGCAGACCTTCTACCTGGCGCCGGTCAATGCCAACGGCTCAGCCGTCATTACCATCACGGCCCCACCCGGAGGGACGTACCAGGTGACCACCGAAGTCGTTGGCGGCTACTTTGCTTCGGCGCGCACGACCGGCCCCGCAATCGTCATTTCTTCCGTGCCCACCGCCATCGGGTTGGGAGACTTGACCGCCGATGCCAGCCTATCAGGCCGGTGGGCGCTGCTGGTCGCCGTGCTGTTGGCGGCGCTGTGTGGCGGCGCGCTTTGGCGTCAGCGCGGACAACAGCGCCGATAGGTCATCGCCCGGGCGTGACATGATGCGGATAACGCACGTTCGTCACCGCGGCGCTGTGACCTGCAGATAGCGTAGTGGATTGGAATTTGTGAATGCAGACACCGATCGAGCTTCAGGCTGTTTATATTCCGATGGATCGGCGCCAGGCCATCGCGGCAGGCGTCACGTTGCCGGAAAAAACAACCGGCGCCGCACTGTTCGTTGACATCTCTGGCTTTACGCCCTTGACCGAAGCCCTGGCGCAGAGCCTCGGCCCGCAGCTTGGCGCTGAGGAGCTAACGCGCTACTTGAACCAGGTCTACGACACGTTGATTGCTGAACTTGATTGCTATGGCGGCAGCGTCATTGGCTTTAGCGGCGATGCGATTACCTGTTGGTTTGACGGCGACAATGGCTTGCGCGCCACCGCGTGCGCGGTGGCGATGCAAAATGCCATGCGGCCGTTCCAGTCGGTGCCCTTGCCCAGTGCGGGGACGATCTCCCTGGCCGTCAAGGCCACGGTGGCGGTTGGCCCGGTGCGCCGCTTTGTGGTGGGCGACCCTGCGGTGCAGGTGATTGATGTCCTGTCGGGCGCCACCCTGGATCATCTGGCAGAGGCTGAACACCACGCGGACAAGGGAGAGGTGCTCCTCGATGCCACGGCTATCGCGGCCGTGGGCGACGCCGTGATCTTCGGAGCCTGGCGCGCACGGGATCATTCCGATGCGCAAACTGAGGAATCACCGGCTCGCTTAGGCGTTGTCGCCGGCATGCAGCAGGTTGTCGAGCCGCGTCCGTGGCCTCCCCTCCCTGCCGATGCGCTCAGCGAGGCGCAGGTGCGGCCGTGGCTCCTGCCCGCTGTTTACGAGCGCCTGCGCACCGGCGGCGGTGAATTTCTCGCCGAGCTGCGGCCAGCGGTGTCGCTGTTTCTGCGTTTTGGCGGCCTCGATTACGATGACGACGAATCGGTAGGCAGCAAGCTCGATCAATTCATCTGCGAAGTGCAGCGGCTGCTGGCGCGCTACGCGGCCACGCTGCTGCAAATCGTCGTTGGCGACAAGGGCAGCTACCTGTTCGCCGCCTTTGGCGCGCCGCATGCGCATGAAGATGACGCGGCCAGGGCGCTGTCAGCGGCGCTGGAACTGCGCGCCCTCGCGGCGTCATTGGACTATCTGACCCCGGTGCAGATTGGCATCGCGCGCGGCCGTATGCGCACAGGCGCCTACGGCGGCGTGACGCGCCGCACCTACGGCGTGATGGGCGACGCGGCGAATGTGGCCGCGCGCTTGATGCAGGCCGCCAAACCTGGGCAAATCCTGGTCACCGATGCCGTGCAGCTGACCGCGGGGGCTGGCTTTGCCTGGGAGGATTTGCCGGCCATCCGGGTCAAAGGCAAGTCGTTGCCTATCGCCATCGCCAGCCTGATTGGACGGCGGCGTAAGTCGGCCCTGGGCGTGCATGAAACAGGGTACGCGCTGCCGATGGTCGGACGCACAAGTGAACTCGCCCTGATCGAGTCACGGCTGGGCGCGGCGCGCGCCGGGCAGGGCCAGATCATCACCATCATGGGTGAAGCGGGCATGGGCAAATCGCGCCTGGTGGCCGAGGCGATTCGCGTCGCTGGCGACCGGGGGTTTTCCAGTTTTGTGGGCGAGTGCGAATCCTACGGCACCAACAGCAGTTACCTGGTTTGGCAGAACATCTGGCGCGGCTTGTTGAGCGTGGACAGCGATGCGTTGGAAGAGGCAGCCGGGGATGATAGCCATGAAACGACTGGCTCCGCAACCAACGTGACCACGCGCCAGATTGAGCGACTGGAAACATCGCTGCGCCAGATTGACCCGACCCTGGTTCCTCGCTTGCCATTGCTGGGCCTCCTGCTCAATCTCTCCATCCCAGACAACGATTTGACGCGCACGTTTGATGCCAAACTGCGCAAAACATCGCTGGAGGCGCTGCTCGTTGACTGCTTGCGCGGATTGGCTGCCAGTACGCCGCTGTTGATCATCCTGGAAGATGCGCATTGGATTGACGCACTCTCTCAAGACCTGCTTGAAGCGCTCGGACAGACGCTGGTTGATCTGCCGATCCTGTTGGTCATGACCTTTCGCCCCCCCACAGTGGCCCAGGAACAAGCGCCGAAACTCAGCCGGCTGCCAGGCATCACGCAGATTACCCTGGACGAATTCTCGCCCGCGGAAGCAGCCCAATTGATCGCGCTGAAAATCGGCCAGCGGGCGCAAGCCGAAGGCGCGGCGCCCATTTCGGCGGATCATTTGCCAGCCGCTTTGGTCGAGCGCATCCTGGAACGAGCCGACGGCAATCCGTTCTACATCGAGGAGCTGCTGAACTACATCCAGGCGCGTGGGATCGTGTTGGATGACACCCAGTCCATTACGCAGCTCGACCTGCCAGTCAGTCTTCACAGCCTCATTCTGAGTCGCATTGACCAGCTCAGCGAGAGTCAGCAGATCACGCTCAAGGCCGCCAGCGTCATCGGCCGCCTGTTTGGTTCGAACCTCTTGCGCGGTGTTCATCCCAGCCTCGGCGAGCATGACCGCGTGCAGCGTGACCTGCAAACCCTGGCAAGCCTTGACTTGATGGCGCTGGAACGCACAGAGCCAGATACGGTCTATTTCTTCAAGCACCTCGTCACGCAGGAGGTAGCCTACGAAAGCCTGCCCTACGCCACCCGCGCCACACTCCACGGCCAGCTCGGGCAATTCGTGGAGGAGACCTACTACGAGTCGCTCGATTCGTATCTGGATCTCCTG
Organism: Anaerolineae bacterium; assembly: GCA_044228345.1. Classification (GTDB taxonomy): domain Bacteria; phylum Chloroflexota; class Anaerolineae; order SSC4; family Amarolineaceae; genus Amarolinea. The sequence continues at coordinate 5,370 of JBGAVB010000146.1, forward strand.
GCGTTTCACAATGCGCGCAGCAATAACATCACAAAACAACGCGAGTATTTCCTGAAGGCAGGCCAGGCCGCGCAGGCGCGCTACGCCAACAGCGCGGCGATTGATTACTACCAGCGCGTCTTGCCGATGCTCAACCGCACAGAGAGAATGGGCGTACTGCTCCGTCTGGGCCAGGTTTTGGAATTGGTGGGCAACTGGCGTGACGCCAACGATCTCTACACGGAGGCGTTGGGCCTGGCCGCTGACTTGCAGGACTCACAGGCAGAGGCATGGTGCCAGGTGCGCCTGGGTGAAAACTGCCGCAAGCAGGCTCGTTTTGTGGAAGCAGGGCAGTGGCTAACCACGGCGCAGCGCGGCTTCGAAGCCCTGGCAGACAAAGAAGGCTTGGGGCAGGTGCTGCACTACCTGGGCACCCTGGCCGATCAGCAGGGCGACTATGCCAGCGCGCAGGCCCATTACCTGCAAAGCCTGACCCTGCGGCGTGAAGTGGGCGACCAGCCGCGCGTCGCCAGTCTGCTCAGCAACCTGGCGATTGTGGCGCGACGCCAGGGAAACCTGCCAGAGGCGCGACGCCTGCACGAAGAGAGCTTGACCATCCGCCGCAGCTTTGGCGACCGCTGGGCCATTGGGGTTTCGCTCAACAACCTGGGCAACGTCCTGCTTGACCTGGGCAACTATGGAGAGGCCCTGCCCTGTTTCGAAGAGGCGTTGGCGCTCATGCGGCAGGTGGGCGACCGCTGGACGATTGCCAATTTCTTGAACAACCTGGGCAACGCCGCGCGCAGTCAGCGCGATGATGACCGTGCGCATGCCTTGTACCGTGAGAGTCTGCTGATCTATCGAGGATTTGAGGACAAATGGGCCTTGGCCTATCTGCTGGAGGATATCGGCTGTTTGCTCGCCCTCGAGGGCAAGCCGACCCCGGCTTTGCGCTTGATCGGCGCGGCCGCGGCCCTGCGCGCGGCCATCGGCGTGCCGCTTTCGGGCGCGGAGCAAGCGCGGCTGGACAGCTTAGTGGCGTCGGCGCTCGGCCCCATTGACAGCCCGGCGCACGCGCGCGCATTGGCGCAAGGACGAGCGCTGTCACAGGCAGAGGCGATCAACGAGGCGCTGGATCAACTATGAGCGAGATGACGCCGCTGTTTGTCTACGGCGCGCGGCGGCCGCGCAGCCGTCCCACTTTCGCTTGCAGGGCGCGGAAATAATCGGTTTCGGTGATCTCCGCGACCTGCCGCTCCTTTTTGGCCTGGTCAATTTCGATGGTCAGAGCCTGC
>JBGAVB010000147.1:0-6262 GCA_044228345.1 Anaerolineae bacterium
GCCGGGGATTTCCCCGTAGAATGGCTGGGCTGGCCGCTCACAGTGGATGTCGAGGCCAAAGCCAAGGAACTGGCGGTAGCCAGACTAATGGCTGATCTGAATGGGGAAGATGCACCCAGCGCCCGCTGACGGGCGCATTCCCGTCACGGGAGCGCGGATACCGCTCTCAGTCGGCCGTCAACAGGAAAAGAGAAAGGTTCCATGGCACTGATTCATTGCCAGTTCTATTCGCAGGTTTTGGGGCTGATGTCCACCATGAGCGTGATTCTCCCGGACCCTCCGCCGCCGGAGCCCGCAGAAAGTCAAACCAACGAAAGACCGCGCTATCCGACGCTCTACCTTCTGCATGGTCTATCCGACGATCATACGGCCTGGCAACGCCAAACGGCCATCGAGCGCTATGTGGCCGGGCTTAACCTGGCCGTCGTGATGCCCGCCGTGCAACGGAGCTATTACGCCAACATGGCAACGGGACTGCGCTACTGGACCTTCATCAGCGAAGAGGTTCCAGCCCTGGCGCATCGCTTCTTTCCCCTGTCCACGCGGCGCGACGAGACCTATGTGGCCGGTCTTTCCATGGGCGGCTATGGAGCGTTCAAGCTGGCCCTGGCTTTCCCGGATCGCTATGCGGCCGCCGCCAGTCTGTCCGGCGCGCTCGATTTGGTTGCCAGGGCGCGAGCCGACGCCGAAGCCGGAATTGATGAACTGGGCCATATTTTTGGCCCACCAGACTCGTTGGTCGGCAGCCCAAATGATCTGTTTCAGTTAGCGCAGCGCCTGAGCGAGGCGCGCGGGCCGCGACCGCAGCTTTACCAATGGTGTGGGACGGAGGATTTTCTGTACGCTGATAATGTGCGCTTTCATGACCACGCCACAGCCCTCGGCCTGGACATTTGCTACGAAGAAGGCCCGGGCGGGCATACGTGGGCCTGTTGGGATGCGCAAATCCAGCGTGCGCTGGCCTGGCTGCCAGGGGTTGATCAGCTCTAGACAGGGGTGTATTTTAGTACGGGACGGACGCGAATGGTGCGATCATGGATGGCCAGCTCAGGTCAGATGTCCCTCCGGGACACGTCCCCCATTCTATTTGCCTGGTTGACACAGCATGGCCCCTCAGAAGGCAATAAAAAACGGCGCCAGCGCTGAGTCTTGTTCAGACCCGATGTCGTGCGCTGGCGCCAGAGACAGGATAGGATCTAGACGCGTTCGATGATCGTGGCCGTCGCCATGCCGTGACCGATGCACATGGTCTGCAAACCATAGCGACCGCCGGTGCGCTCCAGCCGGTGCAGCATCGTGGTCATCAGTTTCGCGCCCGTGGCGCCCAGCGGATGGCCGAGCGCAATGGCGCCGCCGGTCGGGTTGACGCGCGCCGGGTCTGGTTGCAGTTCATGCATCCAGGCCAGCACCACCGACGCAAACGCCTCGTTGATTTCCACCGTGTCAATGTCCTGCATCGTCAGGCCAGCCTGCGCCAGGATCTTGTGCGTCGCCGGGATCGGGCCATCCAGCATGATCACTGGATCGCTGCCCACCACCACGCGGGCGACAATGCGCGCCCGCGGCGTCAGGTTGTGGCGCTTCAGCCCCTCTGCGCTGGCCAGCAGGACGGCCGCGGCGCCGTCGCTGATCTGGCTGCTGCTGCCGGCTGTGATGCGTCCGTTGGCGCGAAACGCTGGCCGCAGCAGTCCCATCTTCGCCAGGTCCACGTTGGTGCGGAAGCCTTCGTCGTAATCCAGAATGAGATCTGCACCGTTTTGGTTCACCGTGATGGGAACAATCTCGGCTTTGAAGTAACCGGCCGCTGTGGCCGCGGCTGCCTTCTGATGGCTTTCGTAGCTGTAACGGTCGAGGGCCTCGCGGCTGATACTCCATTTGTCACAGATCAACTCGGCCGAGATGCCTTGAGGAATGAGATCGTAGGGGATTCCCGCATAGAACTGCTCTGGGTAATCAGAACCCATGGTCACCTGGCTCATGCACTCGACGCCTGCGCCGATGGCAATGTCCATATCGCCCGCAGCAATGGCTTGCGCCGCGAAATGGATCGCCTGTTGGCTGGAGCCGCACATGCGGTTGAGCGTCACCGAGGGCACGGTCACGGGCCAGCCGGCGTTGAGCACGGCCAGGCGTCCGATATTGGCGCCTTGGTCGCCGATGGGCGTGACACAGCCCATGACCACATCTTCGACCGCAGCCGGGTCGAGATCAACCCGGCCCACCACTTCCCGCAGCGGTATCGAGGCAACGGCTACCGGGTGCATCGTGCTCAGGCTGCCGTTCTTGCGGCCGACCGGCGTGCGCACGGCTGAAACAATAAAAACATCGCGCATGTGTGTTCCTCCCGCGAATAACGAACGACGAAGGCATCACCCTTCGTCGTTCACGACTGGTTTGGCCGTATTCCTACTTGAATAGTTCGCGCACGATGATCGTACGCTGAATCTGCGACGTGCCTTCGTAGATCTGGTAAATCTTGGCGTCGCGCATCAGCTTCTCAACCGGATACTCGGCGCTGTAGCCATAGCCGCCAAAAACCTGCACGGCATCGGTGGTCGTCTTCATCGCCATATCCGCGCAGAAGGCCTTGGCCATAGCTGCTTCCTTAGCATTGGGCAAATGCTGATCGGCCAACCAGGCAGACTGCCAGGTCAATATGCGGCCAGCATGGATATTCATCGCCATGTCAGCGATCATGAAGTTGACGCCCTGGAAGGCGGCGATGGGCTGACCAAAGGCCTTGCGCTCTTTGGCATACTTGATCGCCTCTTCCATGGCCCGTCGCGCAACGCCCACGGCGCCGGCCGCCACGGGCGGGCGCGAATTGTTGAAGACTTCCATGGCCACCTTGAAACCGGCGCCCTCAGGCCCGATGCGGTTGGCAGCCGGCACTTCAACATCTTCCATGATGACTTCGCTCGTCCAACTGGCGTGCTGCCCCATCTTCTCGATCGGCTTGCTCGTCTTGACGCCCCAGCCGCGCTCAACGACAAAGAAGTTCAGCCCGCGGTGGCCGCCGTTCGGATCTACTTTGGCCAGGACGACGAACAGGTCGGCCACTGGACCGTTGGTGATCCAGGTCTTGGTGCCGTTGACGACGTACTTATCCCCGCGGCGTTCGGCCACCGTCTTGATCCCCGCCACGTCGGAGCCTGCGCCTGGCTCAGTCACGCAGTAGGCCGGCATCTTGCGGTTGTCCATGACCCAGCCGCCCAGGTACTGCTTCTTCTGTTCCTCACTGCCGCCGATGATGATCGGCAGGCAGGCGAGTTGGTTGAGCATCGTCGCGGTCTGAATGCCAGAGCAGCCCCAAGCCAATTCCTCGGCCACCAGGCATTCCTCCAGGACGCCCACGCCCGGCCCACCGTAGGCTTCGGGAATGTTCAGGTTCATCAGGCCGATTTCCTGGGCCTTGTTGATGATCGGCCAGGGGTACTCGCCGCTTTTGTCGTAGTGTTCGACAACCGGCAGAATCTCTTTGACAGCAAAGTCGTGCGCCAGATCGCGCAGCATGCGCTGTTCATCGTTGAGGGTAAAGTCGAGCATAGTGAAGCCTCCACAATTGTGTGACAGATCGCCGTTGATCCTGTGATCGCACGGTGGACAAGAGATCAAGAGAAGTGCGAGGGTATTTGATGACGCCCCGCGTCATCAGTTTACCACACAACCCGCGCACTTGGCAACTTCTATCGCTTGTGCCTGATACCACGATTGCGCCTGCGCGCTTGTAACCTTTGGCAACGACGTGACTCTAATCTTCAGACGTAGTGTTTGATCTCGACAGTCTGTGCGCGCCCTCCTCTGCTGTCTGTCTTTTGGGCGCCGCCTGCGCAGAGACATCACAACCTGTCAGCCGTTACCCTCGCACCTTGCTCGCGAAAGGAGTTGGATGCATGAAACGTCGCCTGTTGTCCTACTTGCGGTTTCACCTTTTCCTCATGATCCTGGCCTCGCTCGGTGTGCTTGTGGGCGCCTACACCTTGTTGGGGCGTCCACGCCCAGTTCAGGCCACCAGCAACTATCTTGCCGCCGCACGCCTTCAATACCCCACGATCATTGGGACCGCCTTGGATAGCTGCAACCTATGCCATCTGTCTGGCTCCAATGATAAGAATCAATACGGCGATGCCTACGAGTCGCATGGCCACAGTTTCAGCGCGATTGAGCTGCTCGATTCAGATCATGACGGCTACAACAACCTGACCGAGATTAACGCGCACACATTCCCCGGCGATGCGGCCAGTCACCCAAACGGCGCGACCGCCACGCCTACCGCAACCGGCGCTCTCACCGCCACGCCGACGCCTGTGGGGGGAACACCCACGCCTACGCCTACGGTTGGCCCGGTTCCACCTGGTGTGTATAAGATCATCGGCTGGAATGACCTGGGCATGCACTGTATGACCGAAAGCTTTGCCAACCTGGCTGTTTTGCCGCCGTTCAATACGTTATGGGCGCAGGTGGTGCGCCAGGGGCCGCAGCCAACGATCGTCACCAGCGGCGTCACCGTGGAGTACAGCATCCTCGACAACACCCACTCCGCAGGCAAGACCGATTTTTGGCAGTACGCACAGGCGCTATTTGGCGTCAATTTGCCGCCCAATGTTGGATTGACCGGCTCTACCCTCGCTGGCGTCATGCACGCAGTCGGCGATCACTTCAAGGTGGAAGGCATCCCACTGACGCCCTACCGTGACAGCGCCCCTACCACCTGGTATCCCTACCAATTGGCGCATCTGGTTGCCCGCGACAGCACCACCGGGCAGGTATTGGCGCAGACGATCACCGTGGCGCCGGTTTCGACGGAGATGCGCTGCGATACGTGCCACGCCGACGGCATGCAGGGCGGCATTGCCACGGGCAATGTGGAGACGAACATCTTGACCCTGCACGATCAAGAGGAAGGTACATCGTTGATGAACCATCGGCCGGTGCTGTGCGCCAACTGCCACGGTTCCAATGCCCTGGGCTTACCCGGTAACCCCGACCTGCCCAACCTGTCGCGAGCCATGCACCACAGACATGCGCCAGGCAACGCGCCCATGGGAGCCGACACGTCCCTGGACACGGGCGCGGTTCAGGCGCTGGCGCGCTTTGCACGCGGCGAGCCGGCGCATGCGGACCTGGCGGCGCTTAACCCCAACGACGGTACAAACAACTGCTATTTGTGCCATCCGGGCCAGCAGACTCAGTGTTTGCGCGATGTGATGTACAGTCAGGGCATGCGCTGCATGGATTGTCACGGCGGCACAGCGCAGGTGGCAGACCCGACGCGCCGGCCCTGGATAGATGAACCGAAATGCGGCGCCTGCCACGGTTCCACGTATGCCGAAAACTCCAACACGCTCTACCGCAATTCGACGGGACACGGCGGCCTCTACTGCGAATCGTGCCACGGCAGCCCCCATGCCATCTTGCCCAGCACGCAAGCCAACGACAACCTCCAGAACATTGCCCTGCAAGGCCATGCGGGCACGCTGAGCGATTGCCGGGTGTGCCATGCGCAAACTCCGCCGGGTCGCGGCCCGCATGGGATCATCCAACGGCCGGCTGTCTGCGCACCCGTTGACCTGATCCGCGACCCTGGTTTTGAGATTAGTCCCCCCAACCCGTACTGGCAAACCAGCAGTAACGTGGGCAGCGCAATTTTGACCGGCGGCAGCCAGCCGGCCCCGCATCGCGGCTCTTGGATGGCTCGCCTGGGCGGCGCTGACAATGTGCAGGAAAGCCTCTGGCACACCATGACGGTCCCCAGCGGGATCTCCGGCTTGCGTGTGAGCTACTGGTGGCGCGTGGACTCGACCGACCTGGCGCCTGCGGCTGACACGCTGGCGGTGCAGGTGCGCGCAGCCAATGGCGTGGTTCTACAGACGCTGGAAACACTGAGCAATCAAAGCGCCGGCGGTGTCTGGACCAAGAGCACGGTCACGCTGACGCAGCCCTTCGCCGGGCAGACCATTCAACTGGCCTTCGTGGCGCAAACGAACGGCAGCAACCCAACCACCTTCTACGTGGATGATGCGGATATCATGAAGGTCTGTTTGAGCGGCCTCAGCGGAGACGTCACCGGTGATTGCCAGGTCACCGTGACGGATGTGCAGGACACCGCCGCGCACTGGACGGTGACACAAGAGGGCGCGTGCTTTGCTAACCCCTATGATCTGGAGCCAGATGGTCAAATTGATGTGATTGACATCATGCGCGTCGCGACCCAGTGGCAATAAAGTGAGTGTCGGTGGGGTCATCCGCTGATGGCCCCACC
>JBGAVB010000147.1:6272-6618 GCA_044228345.1 Anaerolineae bacterium
CCCCTGTGGAAAATGCGGTTGGGGGGGGGGGCCACCCGCGCCCCCCCCCCCCCCGACACTCAAATCATCTCATGTCAACTCGCGGCCGCCAGTGACGTTGAAAGCCTGGCCGGTGATGAAGCTGGCCTCGTCGGACGCCAGCCACGCGACCAGGTTCGCCACGTCGGCTGGCACGCCCAGGCGGGCCAGGGGAATGCGGGCCACGTTGGTCTTGACCACCTCGTCGTAGGGGCGTCCCATGACTTGCGCTTCCAACTGAAAACCCCACTGTTTGAGCGCGGTGTCAATGTCGCCGGGCAGCACCGCGTTGACGGTGATGCCGAAGGACGCGACCTCCTGCGCCAAC
>JBGAVB010000148.1:0-6577 GCA_044228345.1 Anaerolineae bacterium
AGGTCGCCGTGCAGCAGTCCACCAATGTAGCGCAGATACTGCTGCCACCAGGGCAGGTCAAGTCCGTATTGGTGCAGCAGCCGCTCGTACAGAACCGGATCGCGGCGCGACCCCATCATCACCAGGATGGGGTCGCCCGGCGCCAGGTAGCCGATGATGAACGTCAGCAAGGTGATGCTGAAAAGCACAAAAGCCAAGCTCAGCACGCGCCGCAGGATGATAGGTGTCATAGAACCAATCAGTTCACTTCTTGGGCGAGAAGCAGGCCATTCTCACGCCAAGCCGCAAAGGCCGCAAAGATTTTCTGTAAGCGCTGAGAGAGATAGTCAGGACGCAGATAAACGCAGATAAACGCAGATTTGATCAAAGAAGGACCCCAACGCAGCGCGTGCTGCCAGCGGCTGGCATCCGCGGCCGAGCAAAATCGCCAAATCTGCGTGCGTAGCCAGCGTTCATCTGCGTCCTACTCCCGAACATCGTAAACGGTTACGGTTTCTCTTTTTGGCGTTCTCCGCACCGTGGCGTGAGCAATCCGGCTCGTCCAGTCCAGATTGCGGACGCGCAGGTTACTGCGCCTTGCCGCGCACCGCCGACCAGTCAGGCACGGTGATGCCCTGGCCGTTGAAAACAAAGCCAGAAACGTACGGTCGCATCAGCACGTTGAGCGTGGGGTTGAAGAGCGGCAGCCAGCCCACTTCATCCACCGCGATCTGCTCGGCCTGGTTGTACAGCGACATGCGCCTGGCGTCATCTCCCACGATGACATCCGCTTCATCCACCAGCTTGTCGAAGGCCGCATTCGACCAATGGCCGTTGTTGTTGCCCACGTCGGTGCGCAGCTGCTGCGAGATGAAGTTCTGCGGATCAGGGTAATCCGCGCCCCAGATGCTGAAGAACATCTGAATGCCCTGCTCCGGGTGTTGATAGGTGGTGTTGAGGCGCTCGCTGAAAGTCGCCAGTTCGAGCGGTTCCAGGGTGACTTCGACGCCCAGGTTCTGCTTCCACTGTTCCTGCAGGAACGTCACCATGCGCTCATTGTCCCCTTCCACGCCGTAGGTGAAGGCGATGGGCGGCAGGCCTTTGCCATTGGCGAAACCTGCGTCCGCCAGCAGTTTCTTGGCCGCCGCGGGGTCGAAAGTCAACCCTTTGATGGGCAATTCGGAGCCGGGCAGGCCAGCCGGCAGGATGCGATCGGTGGGACGGACGCTGCCATCCAGCACCTTGTTCGCGAGCGCCTGCTTATCCACCGCGCGCGCAAAGGCCTGGCGCACCTTCACGTTGTCGAAGGGAGGCAGCTTGTTATTGAAACCGACGTAGCGCACGGCAAACGAAGAGGCCGTGCGAAAGTCTGGCAGGTCTTTGACCTCGGCCAGGCGCGCCGCAGGCACGCCATTTTGCTGACTTCCCATGATGTCCAAGCCATTGGTGCGATAGAGCTGGAATGCGGTTTCGCTGTCCTGGAAGAAGGGCATCTGCAATTCCGTAACCTGAATGGGGCCGTTCCAATAATAGGGATTTGGCTCCAGAATCAAGCCCTGGTTATGTTTCCACTCCTTGAGCCTGAACGGCCCGGTGCCGGTGGGGCTGTCAGTCCAATTGGCTGGATTCGCCATCACCTTGACCTTGGGCACAATGAAGCCGCCGGCAAAGGTCAATTGCTTGAGGAAATAGGCGGAGGGCTGCTTGATTTTGATCTCAACCGTCGAAGCATCCACCGCGCGCACGCCGGCCAGGGTTGTGCTGGCGCCGCTGGTGACATCATCAGAGCCGACGATATTGCTCAGATAGAATGGCCCGGTCCAGCCGCCGGTGGCGGGGTTGAGCGCACGCGTGAGTGAAAAGACGACATCATCGGCCGTGACCGGCGTACCATCGCTGAACGCCAGGCCGGGGCGCAGGGTAAAGGTGTAGGTCAGGCCGTCGGGCGCTACCGTCCACTGGGCGGCGCCGTCCGGCGTCACATTCAATTCACCATCCAGCCGCACCAGGCCGGCGAACATCATGTTTACCGCCAGGATGCCTTGCGAATCGCTGGCCTTGGGCGGGTCAATCGAAGTCAATTCGTTGATGCCCTCGATAGACCAACGTAAGATCTGCGGCTTCATGCCTGCGCTGGGGGCCGGCGTTGGGGTCACGACCACTTCTTTCGTGACCTCCTTGACCACCTCAACCGTCTCTTTGACAACGACCGTTTCTTTTTCAATCACCGTGACCGGCGTCGGCGTTGCGCCGCAGGCGGCCAGGAGCAGAGCCAGCGCGGCAGTGCACAACACTACGATCCCAAATCGCCGCAACATAGAATAGCTTCCTCCATTTCGCACCTCATGGTTGGGCGGGGGCGCGCCCTTGCGTCGGCCAGATAACCCGGCCACAACCAAAGACACGGAGACCACAGCACCGGCGACGGCCTGTCATCTCCGTGTCTGAATCGCACACGCCAGGGGAAAGGGCTTGTTAGCCTTTGACGAATTCGTCGAGCACGGCCTTGCCGATGCGATACTGGGAGCCGATCTTGCGCGCCTTGAGATCGCCTGCTTCAATCAGCGCAATGACATCAGCTTCCGACACCTTGAGGTAGGCTGCAGCTTCGGCTGTGGTCATGATGTCCGGCGTCGCGGCTGCGGCGGTTGGGGCGGCGGTTGTCGGCTGTTGGCCGGCCGCCATGGCCTGCGTGAGGGCCTGCGCCATCACGCCGCCCAGGCCCACGCCCGCGCCCAGGCCGAGGCCTGCGCCAGCCAGGCTGCCTGCGCCGCCGGCCTGCGCCGCATCGCCCAGCGCGCGCGCGGCCTTGAACTGCATATAGGCCTGCATGTTGCCAATGGCGCCCATCGAGGCGCGCTCGTCAATCGCCTTCTGCGTCTCCTCGGTCGGGCTAACCGACTGGATGAACATTTGCTTGAGCGCGATGCCCTGGGCCGCGAAGTCATCGGCCAGCTTGGCCTTGATTCCCGCGCTCAGCTCATCGAACATGGCAGGCAGGTCCAGGAAGCTGACGCCGGAAGAGCCCAGCACATCGGTCATACGGCTGATGATGACCCCGCGCAGATAAGCGTCAATTTGCGCCGTCTGATACAGCCCCTGCGTGCCCACAATCTTAGTCACGAAGAGCTGGGGATCGCTGATTTGCATCGAGTAGTTGCCAAACGCGCGCAGACGCACCATGCCAAGGTCTTTGTCGCGCAGAGTGATGGGTTCGGGCGTGCCCCACTTCTGCTCCAAGAACTCGCGCATGTTGACAAAGTAGACTTCGGCGGTAAAGACATTCTTGCCGCTGGCAAAAATGCGTTCCAAGAGGTTGGTGATGAGCGGGATGTTGGCCGTGGTAATCGTATGACGACCAGCGCCAAACGAGTCCAGCGCCTTGCCGTCGCGGAAAAAGACGGCCGTCTGACTTTCGCGCACAATCACCTGCGAGCCGATCTGGAAATCGCCAGAGCCGGACGGCGGCACACGCACCACCATTTCAGTTGGCCCTTGATTCGGGGCCTCGATCACATCAATAATTCGTGCCATCTGTTCCTCCTGCGTATCTATGTGCTTGCCTGGACAGGCGTCAGCTGTTCAGAATCGCCTCTTGGCGGTGTCCCCAAACCGTATTGAGCATGTCGAGGTGATCGGTCAACCCGCTGGCGGCGTCGCCAATCCCTTCACGCGCCTTGACGGCGGCGGCCAATGCGTCCACCTGCGCCTGCAAAGCGCCTACCCGGTCCACCATCTGTTGGTCGAACTGCGCCAACGCCTCGAGTTGAGGCTCTTTGACCTTGACATCGTCGAAGAGCGGGGCGTAGCCGTAGCTGGCCGTCTTGATGCGATCCACCAACGTCTGCAGCTTATTGACTGCGCGCTCCACGTCATCCACCCACTGCAACCCGCCGGCGCTCAACAGGTCAACCTGCAGCTTCTGCAGCCGCTTGCGCTGTTCGTCCAGGTCACGCGCCAACAACTCGCGCACGGTCTTGTCGGCTTCACGCCGTAGTTCCTTCTCTTTGTACCCCTTGATGCCGGGCAAACCGGCGAAAGTTCGCTCCAGCGCGCCCTGCGCTGCTTTTGCCTTCTCTATCAGATCCATCGTTTTGTCCTTTCTCACTCATGCTATTGCGCAAGGAAAATCTCGCTGCCGCAGAACGGGCAGCTGATGACGCCCTTGCCGGTCAGTTCCAGTTGGCCGCCGCAGTTGGGGCATTTGCCGCCCTCGCGCATCTGCGACGCCTGTTTGGAATAAAGAATGCCATCGTTCCAGTTGACATAGCCGCTAAACAAGCCTTTGCCCACCAGGTCATAGATCCAGGCCTTGACCTGCTCGGTGTTGGTGCCCATTTCCAAGACAATGTCTGAAATGGTCGCTTTGCCCCGCGTCATGACGATATTGAGAATCTTCTTCTGCTTCGCCACCTCTGCCATTTGCGAGGCTTCGGTGCGCCCGCGCACAAACAGATAGCCGCCAACGCCCACAAACAGCAGGGCTGGCAGCGCGCTGAAGGCAATCCCCAGCACCATGCCGCCCACGTTGCCCCGCTCGCCGGCGGACTGCACCGAAGTGATTGCTGTGGCGCTGCCAATCAGGCAGGCCAAAATTCCGATCACCATGAGAATGATGCCCACCACGCGGCCAGAACCAACCATGAAAGCCTCCTTTGAAAGCCTATAGATCTATTGAGCCAGCCTGTGTTCAAATCCCAGCGGCTGGCCTGCGTCTGCGATCAACCGAAGCCGCCGCCACCGCCGCCGCCGCCGCCCCCACCACCACCGCCGCCGCCGCTCCAACCGCCGCCGCCCGACCAACCGGAGCTAGACGAAGGCTGCGGCGCGGGTCGGCTGGTCAACGTGGCCGCCGAAGACGACAGCATGGTGCCCAGGCCCGCGCTCATGGAACTGAGGCCGCCGCCGAGGCCGCGCGACATGTCGCTGAGCGTCGGCGCCGGGCGACCTTCGGCGCTTACATGACCGCCGCCGGGCAGATTGACGGTGCTCCCGCCGGTAGTCGTTGATCCGCGTCCGTAGTAAGGGCCTGAACCGTAGCTTGGGTAAGGCACCCACCAGGTCGGCGCGGGTGCGTCCACGCGAGCAAACTTGTTGATCCAGGAGCGGTCAAGGCCGAAAGCCACGGCAAAGGGTAAGTAGGACTCAAAAATCGCCTTGCTCTCTTCCAGGTTCGTGTACTTCTCGATGTCCTGCAGATAGCGTTTGAACGCGCGCCAGCGCGCTGCGGCCTCCGCGCCCTTGTCGGTTTTGCGCGGCATGAAACGGGCGATGGACATGAAGAGCAGCGACGTGAGGCCCAGGCCAAAGACAGGGAACCAGGACGCTTCGGCCCGGTTAATGACCAAAGGCAGGCCGCAGAAGCCCAGGATGCCTGTCAAGACAAGCAAGGCCAAACCTCCGGCGCCGTACGCGTTGCGCGTCCGTTCCGGGCTGCGCGTGAAGAATCCCTCGCGCACCACTTCGTCGTACAACTGCGCCTTGATCTTGGGAATCGTCGTGTAGAATTTTTCTTTCAGCTCAGAGAGCCGGCGCTCTGTCTTGCCTTGCGAGAACAGGCGGTCCACCAATGTTCGTTCGTATGGCCGCAGCGTGTCGGACTGTCCCACCAACGTGTAGGTGAAGTCTTGATTCTTCTCCTCGCGAATGGTCAACACCTTGCGCCGCGCCAGGTCAATCAGCGTTGCAATCACGTCCTGCAGGTCTGCACTTTCATCCACCAACGTGCCTGCGATGCCGGGCGGTAGGCTGGCATCAGGCGGTTCGGCCAGATAATCGGTTGGCAGCGCCACCGGCAGATCGCGCCCCCGCTGATACCACAGCAGGTAGACCAGCAGCGGCCCGCCGATCAAGATCAGCAGACCCAACGCCAGCAGGCCGGTGTTGAGCAGCGGTCGCACCTGACGATCATACGCGGCCTGCGCCTCGGCGGCGGCCGCGTCCGCATCAGCCTGCGACTGCCAGGACGCGGGGCTGCCAGCCACCACGCCGTGCGTGAACTGCACGCGCACTTCGATCTGTTCGCCGGCATTGATCACTTCGCTCGATTCGAACTTCACGGTTTGGGCGTCGAGCTGCGTGGCCGTGCCGCGCACGCCGTAGTTGTCGTAGTTGGTGATCACCGCGGGCGCCGGCACGTGCACGTCGGCTTTGGCCGACACGACGTGGAACGCACGGTCCGGCCCGACCGCTTTCCACCAGAACTGATCGCCGCCGTCGTAGTAGCGCAGAGCGCCGTCTACCACATAGGTCAGGGTGTAGACATGGCGACTATCAGAAACCGACGTGGGAAAGAACCACTTGATGACAAAATCGCCGCTGGCGTTGGACGTCACCACAAAGGTGCCCGGCGTCTCGCCGCTGGATGCCCGGCGCAGCGCCTGGCCGTCAGCCGTGACCTGCACATTGGTAATATCGCGCAGGCGATCGGTTTTGATATTGCGTGTGCCAAAACGAAAAGAGCCGGATGTAAACACAATCTCCTGAGTTTCGGTTACAGCAAACGAACCGTCCGTGTTAATGGCTACATCGGCATCCCATCGCTGCCAGTAGAGCTGCTTGCTCTCCTGTGCAAACAAGGGCGCCGCCGTCGCCAACA
>JBGAVB010000149.1:0-6558 GCA_044228345.1 Anaerolineae bacterium
ATCGTCGCCGCGTCGGCGAGCAGCGGCGCGTGGCCCTGGCCGGGAACGGTGAGCGCCTGCGCTTTCGGGTGGTGGCGCAGCATCTCCTCCACTGTGGCCGGCGAAAGGAGATCGGAATTTTCCCCGCGCAGCGCCAGCAGCGGCGCTTTGCCCCCACCGCGGCTGATCGCCAGGCCATTGCCCAGATTTGCCGCCTCTTGGAGGGGATGCCGCTTGGGCTGGAATTGGCCGCGGCGCAGGCGCCTGCGCTGACGTGCACTGAGATTGCCAGTCAACTCGTCAGCACCGCCGACTTTCTGGCCGCCACCTGGCCAGACGCACCGCTCCGTCATCGCTCTCTGCGCGCCGTGTTCGAGCATGCGTGGGGTTTTTTGACCCCGACCGAACAAACCGCCCTGGCCCAACTGACGGTCTTTGCCAGCAGCTTCGATGCGCAGGGCGCGCATGGACTGCTGGCGGAAATGGCATCCCTGGCCGCGCTGGTCAACAAGTCCCTCGTGCGCCACCTGGCCGACGGACGCTATGACCTGCATCCTGTGGTGCGCCAGTACGCCGCCGACAAGCTGCGCGCCTGGCCGGATCTGCAAGCGACAGCGCAGGCGCGCCACGCCGCGACCTACGCAGCGTTTCTTCACGACCGCGAGCGGCGGCTCAAAGGCGCTGAGGGGCATGCCGCGCTGGCCGAGCTCAGCGCGGCGCGCGAGGATATTCGCCGCGCCTGGCGTTGGGGCGCAGAACAGGTGGACACCCGCGTCTTACGTCAGGCCATGGAGAGTCTGCTCGTTTTCTATGACTTGCGCGGCCCCTACCATGAAGGGTATTCGACCTTCGGCGAGGCGGCGAAACAGGTGCGCGAGGAATGGCTGGCGTTGACCCACGAAGAACAGGCCCAACAGCCGCAGCTCGCACGCCTGCTGGCCGGCCTGCTCATTCGACAGGGCTGGCTGGGCTTCCGCCTGGCGCGCTACGACGAGGCGCAGCGCCTGATCGAGGAAGGGATGGCATTGTTTCAACGCGTCGGCGCACGCACGGATCTGGCCTATCCCCTTCTGTTCCTGGGCGCGGTCGCCTATGGCAAAACTGATTTTGCCGCCTCGCAGCGCCATTTCGAAAGCAGCCTCGCGCTTTACCGCGAGGCGGGCGACCATTGGGGCATGGCTGGGCTGCTCGGCAACCTGGGCGAACTGTGCAACACCATGGGGGATTCGGCCCAGGCGCTTGCCTATCTGCGTGAGGGGCTGGCCGTCGCGCGCCAAGTCGGCGATCCGAGTATGCTCGTGCACACGATGAATACGCTCGGAAATGCCTTGCGCTTGCAGGGCGCCTACGCCGAAGCAGAAGACCTGCTGCGGGAGAGTCTCGTCCTCTGCACAGACAATGATTACACGTACCTGAGCATCATGGCGCTGCGCAACCTGGCGATGGTCAACTTCATGCAGGGCCACCGCGCCGCGACCCAGAAAGCCTATCACCGCGCCCTTCAGATCGCGCTAGACGCTCAGCTTGGCGATCTGGCATTGCTGGTCGTCACAGAGGCGGCCGCCGCCATCGCTGCGCCGCACGATGCGCTGCAGGCTATCGCCTGGTTGACATTGGTCATGCACCATCCGGACGCCAGCGCAGAAACGCGGCGCAAGGCCGCGACCCAGCGCGGCCCGTTGGTGACCGCTGCGCCATCCCCTGCCGCGTCCGCGGCCCAGGCGCGGGGCATGGCGTTAGCCGTGGAGGATGTCCTGGCTGCGCTGGCCTAGCCGCGTAAGCAAAACCCGCCCGCCCTGCGACATCGCGTGGCAGAGCGGGCGGGCTTGATCTCCGGTCTTCAGCTTCCCCTATCCCGGCTTGGCCGCCGTTGCGCACAGCTTCAGCTCGCGCGCCGCGCGCACCTCATCCAGGCGCCCGACCGGGGTCGTATGCGGCGCTTCTTTCAGGAGCTGCGGGTTGGCAATCGCCTCTTCCTTGATCTGCAGCAGCGTTTCCACAAAACCGTCCAGCGTCTCACGGCTTTCGGTCTCGGTCGGCTCGATCATCAGCGCCTCACGCACGATCAGCGGGAAGTAGACCGTGGGGGGGTGATAGCCGAAATCCATCAATCGTTTGGCAATGTCCATCGTGTGAATCGTGGGCGCTTCTTCCAGGATGCCCTGCGCAACAAACTCGTGCATGCAGGTGCGGTCGCCATGCGGAATCGGATAAGCGCCCTTGAGGCGCGCCTGCAGATAGTTGGCGTTGAGCACCGCGTTTTGACTGACCGCGCGCAAGCCCTCTTCACCCAACATGCGGATATAGGTATACGCGCGCACCAGCATGCCGAAATTGCCGGCGAAGCTCTTCACGCGCCCGATGCTGTACTGGGGCATATACCAAACCAGGTCAATGTCCTCCTCATCACCGTTGCGCGCCCGCACGGCAACCACCGGGCCGGGCAGATAAGGCGCCAGCGCCTCGCTGCATCCCACGGGGCCGGAGCCTGGGCCGCCGCCGCCATGCGGCGTGGTGAAGGTCTTGTGCAGGTTGAAGTGCATCACATCGAAGCCCAGTTCGCCTGGCTTGGTGATGCCCAGAATGGCGTTGAAGTTGGCGCCATCGCCGTAGACCAGGCCGCCAGCAGCTTGCACCAGGCGAATCACCTCGAGCACATTCTCATCGAACAGTCCCAGGGTGTTGGGATTGGTCAGCATCAGGCCGATCACCTCGTGCCCGATGCTGTCAAGTTGGGTCTTGAGCGCGCCCAGGTCTACATTGCCGCGCGCGTCGCTCGGAATTTCCACCGCCTGCAGCCCGGCCATCGTGGTCGAAGCTGGATTGGTGCCGTGCGCCGAGTCAGGCACCAGGATCTTGGTGCGCTGTGTCTCGCCTTGATCATACAGGTAATTGCGCATCATCAGCACGCCGCTCAGCTCGCCCTGCGCGCCCGCGGCCGGCTGCAGACTGACGGCGGCAAAACCGCTGATTTCAGCCAGGTAGACCTGCAGCTCGAACATCAACTGCATGGCTCCCTGGGCGCTGTCGGCCGACTGCAATGGGTGCAGGCCAGTGAAGCCCGGCAGCCGGGCGGCCTTCTCGTGCACCTTGGGGTTGTACTTCATCGTGCAGGAACCGAGCGGGTAGAAGCCGGTGTCAATGCTGTGATTCTTCTGCGACAGGCGCAGAAAATGACGCATCACGTCAATCTCGGCGACTTCGGGCAAGGGTAGATCCGCGGCGCGGCGCAGAAAATCGAGCGGCAGCGGCGCCTCTGGCACGTCCAACGCCGGCAGGCTGGCGCCGATGCGGCCCGGCGAGCTGAAATCAAAAATCAACGGTTCGACGCGCTGCCCCGTGGCGCGGCTGTCATTGCTTGGGCTGTTCATGAGATCACCTCCATGACAATATCCATCTGCTCCAGTTCCAGGTCAAGTTCGGGCAGCGTGTCATCCTGGGGGATGGAGGCGTCTGTGGCGTCGTCCATCTCTTCGATCTCCTCCACCTCAGCCAGCGCCATCACCAGGGCGTCAATATCGCGCTTGCTTAGCGTTTCGGTGACGCACACCAGCATGGCGTGACCCAGTTCTGGGTAATCCTGGCTCAGGTCATAGCCGCCGATGATGCCATACTCATCGAGCAGGTAGCGATTGACCGCGGCTACCGGCAGCGGACACCGCACGACGAATTCCTGGAAGAACGGCTCGCCTTGCAGCACTTCGAACCCGGTCTGCGTCGCGATTTGCTGTGCGGCGTAGTGCGCCTTGTGATAGCACAGCTCGGCCACGCGGCGCAGGCCGTTCTTGCCCAGCGCCGACATGTAGACGGCCGCAGACAGCGCCACCAGGCCCTGATTGGTGCAGATGTTGGACGTGGCTTTGTCACGACGAATGTGCTGCTCGCGCGTGCTCAACGTCAGTACAAAGCCGCGCTCGCCGTCCACGTCCACCGTTTCGCCGATGATGCGGCCGGCGCTGCGACGCACGTGTTCGTTCTTGCACGCGAAAAAGCCCAGGTAAGGCCCGCCGAAGTTGAGAGGGCTGCCCAGCGATTGACCTTCGCCGCAGACGATGTCGGCGTCATAGCTGCCGGGCGCCTGGAAGATGCCCAGGCTGATAGGGTCGGCCACCACGATCAGCACCGCGCCTTTGGCATGCGCCGCGTCCGCCAGTTGGCGCAGGCGCGCCGGGCTGTGCAGCCGCCCCAGGAAGTCCGGGTTCTGGACGATGACGGCGGCTGTGTCGCTGTCCAGCATCGCCTCGAGCGCATCCAGGTCAACGCCAGCGTCGAAGCCGTTGAACTTGACATCCATACCCTGCGTGTAGGTGTGAGCCACGTCGCGGTACTGTGGGTTGACGTAGCGCGAAAAGAGAATCGTTTTGCGCTTCAACCGGCCGATGTTGAGGGCCATGATCACCGCTTCGGCCACGGCCGTCGCGCCATCATAGTGACTGGCGTTGGACACATCCATGCCGGTCAGCGCGCAGATCATGCTTTGATATTCAAAGATGGCTTGCAGCGTGCCCTGGCTCACTTCCGGTTGGTACGGCGTGTACGCCGTGTAGAATTCGCTGCGGCTGATGACCGCATCAACAATGGAAGGAACGAAGTGATGGTAAGCGCCAGCGCCGAGGAAGCAGGGCGAGGAGTCAGCATCGGCGTCTTCGCTGCTCAGCGCTTGCAGCTCCTGCAAAATCTCGTATTCGCTGATCGGCGTCGGCAGATTGAGCCGCGGGAAACGGTGGCTGGCTGGCACGTCGTGAAAGAGATCTTCCACCGACGCAACGCCAATCGTCGCCAACATCTGCTGACGGTCAGCATCCGTATTGGGCACATAGCCAGGCGTGTAGTTCATAATCGTCATCTCCTCCGCCTGCTAATGTTCGCGCGTCGCGCAGTAGGCATCGTATTCACTCGCGGTCATCAGGTTACTCAACTCAGCCGTGTTCTCCGGCTCCAGTTTGAAGAGCCAGGCCGCGCCGAAGGGGTCTTCGTTGACCTTTTCAGGGGTGTCTTCCAGGGCGTGGTTGACTGCGATCACTGTGCCGCTGAGGGGCGCATAGATGTCGGATGCAGCCTTGACCGATTCAACCGTCGCGACCTGCTGCCCTTGCTTGATCGTCGCGCCCACGTCGGGCAGCTCGATGAAAACCACATCAGACAACGCATCCTGGGCATAGTCGCTGATGCCGACTACCGCCACGGCGCCTTCGACGCGCACCCACTCATCCGATTTTGCATAGCGGGCATTGGGGTCTAGTTTGAAGCTCATGGTAAATCTCCTTTGATCAGAAAACTGGATAGAAATTGAGTTGATAAGACCGGCAGAGCGCCAAACGGCAGGGCGTTAGCCCACCGTCCGGCCGACCGCGCTGCCACCTGGATCATGCGCCGGCCGCGCGGCCGCTCAACGGCGATAAGCCGCGACGTAGAACGGCGTCTTCACCACGGTGGCCTTTTTGGGCGCATCTCGAATGACAATGTCAATCTGGCTGCCCAGGGCGGCAAAGGCAGCCGGGACATAGGCCAACCCAACGAAGCGATCCGTGGTCGGCGATTTCATGCCCGTGGTGACAATGCCCACCACCTGGCCGTTGATCGCCACGGGGAATTCGGCGCGCGGCACCCCGCGCTCCGCCATCTCGAAGCCCACCAGGCGCTGCGCCGGGCCTTCCATCTTGATCTTGAGCAAGGCATCGCGACCGATGAAGTCGCCCTTCTTGAAACTGATGGCCCAGCTCAAACGCGCGCTGATGGGATCAATGCGCGCATGAATCTCATGACCGTACAGCGGCAGGCATGGCTCGAAGCGCAGTGAATCTCGCGCGGCCAGGCCGCACGGTAGAATGTCTTCCGGCTGGCCCGCTTCCAGGATGGCGTTCCACATCGCCACGGCCTCTGTCGCCGGGAAAAACAGCTCATAGCCGTACTCGCCAGTGTAGCCAGTGGCGCCCAAAAGCGCAGCCACGCCATTGACGGTGGCTGGCGCGCAGGTGTGGAACTTCACTGTCGCCAGGTCCAGATCCGTCAGCTTTTGCAGGACCGCTTGCGCGCGTGGGCCTTGCAAGGCCAGCATGTACGTCTCATCCGAGATGTCGGTCACACTGACGTTCAATCCAACGGCGTGCAGCTGCATCCACTCAACATCCTTCTTACGATTCGATGCATTGACGATGACCCACCAGCTTTCGGCGGCCACACGATACATAAAAATGTCGTCAATGACCGTGCCGTCGGCGTAGCACATCAGGCTGTAGCGCGCATCGCTGATCGCCATCGTGCTGACGTCGCCAACCTGGATCATCTGCAAGAAGCGCAGGGCATCAGGCCCAGCCACGACGACCTGGCCCATGTGGTCAATGTCGAACAGGCCGACGGCCTCGCGCACCCGCTTGTGCTCCTCCAACGGGCCGGTGGGGTATTGCACCGGCAGTTCCCATCCGGCAAAATCCACCATACGCCCGCCAAGCGCCACGTGCGTGTCGTACAAAGATGTTCGATTCATCCCATGCCTCCTCCAATTTATGCTGCGTGCCTTGAGTGCCTGAGTTCCGAAGCAACTAAAAAGGGAATCGGGCAGGCATCGCGTGCGATACC
>JBGAVB010000014.1:0-16974 GCA_044228345.1 Anaerolineae bacterium
TCAGCGTTGACAAACAGGATGCTGTGAAACGTCGTCGGCATAACATCTCCCGGAGCAGAACGTAGACAATGGTTCTTGTCACGGTTGGCGCGCCGTGTCAGTTCTCGGCACCAGGGTTAGAGCCAAAATAGCCACCGCCGCGACGGCGGATCCGAATGCGAAGGGCGCCGCCGGCCCGACGCGCGTCCACAGTACGCCAGCGATCAAACTGGCCGGCAGCGCCATCACTCCGATTGCGGCATTGTAAAGCCCGTAAGCGCCGCCGCGCCCGGCGTCCGGCACCAGTTCGGCAATCATGGCCTTCGCCGCGCCTTCGGTCAACGCGTAATAGAGACCGTAGAAGGCATACAGACCCCAAATCAGCCAGGGCTGCGCCGCCAGCGCGAACCCCAGGTAGGTCAGCACGTAGACGATCCAGCCCAGGGTGATGGTTCGGCGCCGCCCAATCCGATCCGAAAGGCTGCCGGCCGGGATGGCCGCCAACGCGGAAACCAGGTTGAACAGCGCATAGATGATCGGCACAGTCGTTGCGGCAATGCCGACGTCTTGGACGCGCAACAACAGGAAGGCATCGGAGGAGTTGCCGAGCGTGAAGAGCAGCATCACCGCCAAGAACCAGGCAAACGGTCCGCGCAAGGTGGTCACCGCGACGCGCTGTTTCACCTGCCCGGTTTTGCGCTCACGCACCACCAAGCCGATGATGAGCAAGGGAATGGCCGCCACCACGCCGGCAACCAGGAAAACTTCCTGGTACTTGTGGGGGTGATCCACCCACATGCGCAACAGCCCGTAAGCGATGAGCGGCCCGGCGACCGAGCCGAGCGTATCCAGCGTGCGCTGCACGCCGAAGGCAAAACCGAGCTTGCGGTCTCCGGCCGATCCCGCGACGAGCGCGTCACGCGGGGCATCTTTCAGCCCCTTCCCGATGCCGTCCGTGACCCGCAGCCCAAAGATCACCGCGCCGCTGCCAGCCAGGCCAAGCGAAAAGCGGGCCAATGCCGAGAGTGCATAGCCGATGAAAACAAGCCCTTTGCGCAAGCCCAGCGCATCCGACAGGTAACCAGCGCCGATCTTCATCAAGCTGACCACGGTCGTGAGCGACCCTTCGATCAGGCCAATGAACTCCTTGTTCAATCCGAGCACAGCCGTGTAGAAGGTGGGCAGAATAGGTTGGATCATGTCCTGCGCAAGGCCGCCGAAGAAGGCCACCCAACCCAGGGCAATCACGTTGCGCCCAAGACCGACATGATTTGTCTCTTGCGGGCGCGGTTCAGGCTTCAGATCAAGCTCAGACTTGTGTTGATTCATCACAGATCACTCCTCAGCCTTGTCGCATGGTGAACATCTTGCAGGTGTTTCTCGCCTTCACGCCGAGGCATCCAACCCGGAAACGAGCGGTTGCGCGTACAGGGATAGGTGCGCATGGCGTTCGCCTGCCAGTTGAACCAGGGCGCGCCGCCAGGCGGACTCTTCGTCTTGATTGATTAAGCCGCGACGCAGCGCGGCGCGCTTCAACGAATAGCTGCGCAGATCCTCAGACAGCGCTTCCAGCCGGCGACGCTGTTCGGTCAAGAGATAGGCAGCGACATCGGCCGGGCAAGGCGGCGCCAGTGTTTGCCGCAGATGCTGCAGGCATAATCCCGCCACCCGCCGATAGCGTTCCTGCTCCTCAGGCCGCGCCAGGGCAGCGACCAGCATCGCCACCTGATCGGCTTGCACCCGGCACACCAGGCGGCATACGGGACACCCGTCGCGCCCGCTCCCAAACGCCGTCCCCATGTCAATCGCCTCTTCGTGGCCCGTCGCCTCATTCACGGCCGCCAGCGCTCGATCAATCAAGACCGCGTAAGCGTTTTTTTTTCAAGGGCTGAAACAGCCAATGATGAATGGCGCACAGCCCCCCGCTGCGGCCGAAGTCGGCGCGCGCGGCGCTGTGAGCCAGGCGGAATTGCAAGTCAATGAGGTACTCCTGCGCCGCTTGCACCATCGCCTCGCAGATGGGACACGTGCCTCCAAATGTGGTTTGTCGGCGGAACGGCAGCGCCGCGGCGTCGGCATCAGGCAAAGCAGATGCGCCTGGCGCGGGTGGTGCGGCCGGCGGCCGGTCGGCCACGACCAGCGCCGCCGCTTGCCCCGCGCGGAGTTCAGCGCGCAGCGCCAACGCCGCCTGCACCTGGCTCAGGTCAGCCGCGTCGTGCGCCGGGGCCGCTGCCTCTGCCAGCAGGCGCAGCAGCCGGTCGAGCACGGCGCCCAGAAAAACACGCTCCTTCTCCTCGGCCAGGAACGCAGCCAGCGACTCCTGCAGGTCCGGCAGCCCACTCTCGGTCAAGCCCTGGCCGCCATTCGCCTGGGCCTTCAAAGCCCCCTGCGCCGACACCGCATACAGCCGGGTCTGACCATTCCCCATGATCCGCTCCAGGCTGGTTTGGATGTACTCCAACACGGTCTGGCGCTCCTTGTCGTTCAGCAGGTCAATCTTGTTGGCGACGAAGAATATCTTGCCCACGTACTGGCGAATGTCCTGCAAGAAAGCCGCTTCCGCTTCACTCAGCGGGGCCTCGACACTGGTGACGAAGATCACCGCGTCGGCCTGGGGCAAGAATTCGTAGGTCGTATCCGTGTTCTCATGACGAAATGAGCCGATCCCGGGCGTGTCCACAAAGTGCAGGCCTCGACGCAAGAAAGCCGCCGGCAGCTCCAAACGCGCCTCCAGCACACCTTTGACGTTTCCTGGGTTGCCGTGCTCGGTCACGTAGTCTGCCAGCTCTGCCACCGCAACCTCTTGCGGTATAGACCACCCTTTACGCTGCACAACCAGTCTGTCGTGCGGGCCATAGCAGAGGGTCGTGATGGCCGAGGTCAGCGGCAGCAGGCCCGTGGGGAGCACTTCGCGCCCCACGATAGCATTCATCAGCGAACTCTTGCCCCGCTTGAACTGCCCCAAGACAGCCAGGTTGAAACGGTCTTCGGCCAGATCAACCAACAGCGCCTGGCAGCGGTCGGCGGCCTCGCTGCGATGACTGGTTTGCAGCGTCCGCTGAGCCGCGCGAATCCGCTCAGCGACCTGTTGTTTCGCCAACGTGTAAGCCCGAAGCGGTTCAGTCGCAGTTGCCATCGTCTTGCTCTATGCCCTGGCGCCGTTGGCCGCATGATCCGCGGGAGTGGCCGCGGTTTGCAACGGCTGCCCTAATAACGCGCGCACAATATCGCGGCGATCAATCGTGCCCACCACGCTGCCGGCGCGCAACACTGGCAGCGGATGCTTGCCCAGATTGGCCATCAGCGCCGCAGCCTCCATCACCGGCAGCTCTTCCGGAACCGTGAGCACCTGGTCGGTCATCTGGTTGCGCAGCGTTTGGCTGTTCCAGACCGCGCGCAGCTCGTGTTCCGTGCGGCGGATCGGCACGCCCGTTACCAGGCTGGCCGAATACGGTGCGGTGAACAAGTCACGTAGGCCGATGATACCGGCCAGCGTCTCGCCATCCATGACCAGCAGCGCGTCAAGACCGAGGCCCAACATCATGTGGGCGGCCTCATCGAGCGTGGCGTCGCATGAGATCGCAGCCAAGCGTTCAGACATGATTTCTCTTACCAACATCTCAGACCTCGCAGTGGATGGATTGAAGTTCCTGGTTTGCAGGCGCTCTCCGACAACTGGCCGCTCGTCCAGAATACGTGTCGGTGTCCGAGGGTTGCATCTCAAACTGGGGGCCGTTCAGCCGAGACCTCGGCGAGCGGCTCAACTGAGCGCTCACGCCGAAGGCTCGCCGAAGTCTCGGTCGAGCCCCTCACGTCGAAGCAGGTCGGGCGATTGAAATGCGCCCGCTGTGAGATGCAAGCCCCTCTGGGGCTGCGCCCCGGCCGAGGCCCACGCTCATAAAACAAAAAACTTCTACCGGCGGTTATCCGCACTGGTAGAAGCTATCAGTCTTGCGACATTGGGTCCTCGAGGAGCCTCATCCTCTATGACATTGGCACCTATTTTACCACGGCTTGGCCGTTGTGAACAAATCGGACTGGAGATTTCTCAGTCTCTCCTCAGTTTTCGCTTAGCCGCGTCTCAGGCCCCAGCGTGACAATGGTCATGCAAGGAAAGCCAGGCGCGCTTTCCGTAACCGACATGAATTGAGAGGAGAACACGTCATGAGTCAAGACCAGGCTCTGATTTCAATTGAAAATGTGACGAAAACCTATCAAATGGGCGAAGTCACCGTGCAGGCGCTGCGCGGGGTCTCGCTGAACGTAAACGCCGGTGAAATGATGGCGATCATGGGGCCATCCGGCTCGGGCAAGTCCACCCTGATGAACATCCTGGGCGCGCTCGATGTGCCGACCGAAGGCACGTATCTACTCGGTGGGCAGAATGTGAGCCGGATGGACGCCGGCGCGCTCTCGGAAATCCGCAACCAGAAGATCGGCTTTGTCTTTCAGAGCTTCAACTTGCTGCCGCGCACCTCGGCCCTGGCCAATGTGGAGCTGCCCCTGATCTACGCGGGCATCAGCCAGGCGCACGACCGCTGCGTCGCAGCCCTGGAGATGGTCGGGCTGGGCGATCGCCTGCATCACAAACCCAATGAGCTCTCCGGCGGCCAGCAGCAGCGCGTGGCGATTGCCCGTGCGCTGGTCAATCATCCCAGCCTGATCCTGGCCGATGAGCCGACCGGCAACCTCGATTCGAGGGCTGGCGAAGAGGTGATGCGCATTTTCCAGGAGTTGAACGAACAGAAAGGCATCACGATCATGTTTGTCACCCACGAGCCGGACATCGCCGCACACACGCGGCGCATCGTGCGCCTGCAGGATGGCCTGATCGTGAGCGATACACCCGTTAGCGCGCCGCGACGCGCGGGGACAAACGGGCATGCCGACATCAAAGTCAAAGGTGTAGGAGCGATGCAAACAGTCGAAGGGAGCCAGGTATGAAGCGCAATTGGCGTATGATGTTAGGTGTTCTGCTGGCAGCGCTGGTCGTCGCCGGCGGCGGGTATTGGTACTTGAGCGGTCGCACGGAGACCGCCAGCAGCGCAACCACGCAGACCTACACCCAGGTGGTGACGGTGACGCAGGGGAAGTTGAACGCCACCCTCAGCGTCGTGGGGCAGTTGGAAGCCGAGCAGAGCGCCGATCTGGCCTTTCAACGGGTGAGCGGAACAAGCAGCTTGCTCACCCTGGCGGTGCAGGCCGGCAATGTGGTGACAAGCGGGCAAGTCCTGGCGACGATTGACGCGGCGCCGTATGAGCAGGCGCGCGATCAGGCCAAGAGCGATCTGCAGGCAGCCGAGGAGGCGTTGAGCGATCTGCAAACGCCGGTGACATCTCTGCAATTGGCCCAGGCCGACGTGGCCGTGGCCGCAGCGAAGGTTCAGCTGCAGCAAGCGCAAGATGCGCTCGATGCGTTGGTGAACCCTGATCTGCCCAGCCTGAAGGCCGCCGTGGCAAGCGCCCAAAGCGCGCTGGCCAAAGCCCAGGCAGATGTGCTGGCGCAGCAAGAGGACAGCGCGGCCAGGAAGCAGCTGGCAAGGCTGCAAACGGCTGAGGCAACCCCGACAGCCGATTATCAACGGCTGGCCGCAGAAACCTACACCGATGACTACTACCGGGATCGGCTGCAGGTGGCTTACAACAAGATGATGGACGCGCAGGATGCGCGCGTGGCGTATGTGACAGGTCGCCAGGTAAGCGCGTGGCAGGCGCAGATGACGCTGCGCCGCAGTCAACAGGCGCTGGCGGATGCGCAGGAGGCATTGGCCGAGGCGCAGGCTGGCGGCGACAAGCTGGCGCTGGCGCAGGCCGAACTCGCCGTGCACCAGGCCGAGGTCGCCCTGCAGGCCGCGCAGGAAGCGCGCGCCGATCTCGACACCGGCGCCGACGCGGCCAAGATCGCCGCTGCCCAGGCTGCCGTGGACAAGAAGCGCCTCACCCTGGCCGACGCCGAGGCCGCGCTCGCCGGCGCCCAACTCGTCGCCCCCTTCGACGGCACTATTCTGCAAACCAACGTCAACGTGGGCGACCAGGTCACCGCCAACACCACCATCCTCACCCTCGCCAATCTCAGAACCTTGCAGGTCGTCGCTTCCGTGGATGAAACCACCATCCGCCAAATCAGCGCCGGCCAGGACGCCAGCATCACCTTCGATGCTTTCCCCGGCCAATCCTTCCAGGGCAAGGTGCTCTCTGTCCCCCTGCAAGGCTCGCTGCAAGGCGGCGTCATGGTCTACCCCGTGCCGGTCTCCCTCACCGGCGCCGACAACCTGGCTCTCCTCGTCGGCATGACCGCCAATGTCGAAGTCCAGGTCGGCCAGGCCGCGGACGCCCTGCTCGTGCCGACCCTGGCTTTGACCAAAGCGAATGGCCTTTACCAGGTGCTCGTGCCCAACACCACCGATCCCAACGGCGATCCTGTCGCCGTCCCCGTCGAAGTCGGCCTCAGCGATGGCACCTACACGCAGATTACCAGGGGCCTCAACCCTGGCGACCAGGTCGTTGTCCAAATCGCCTCCACCACCGGCAGCAGCAGCAGCAATTTCCCCGGCGGCAGCATGATCATGAATGTCACCCGGCAGTTGAACGGGCGCTAAAAGGAGTTACCGATGAGAAAGCTCATCATGGTGTTACGCGTGGCCGTGAGTTCGCTGACTGCACACACGATGCGAACCGTGCTGACCATGCTGGGAATCGTAATTGGCGTCGCCGCCGTCATCGCCCTGGTGGGTGTGGGCACGGGCGCGCAGGCGCAGGTGGTAAGCCAATTTCAATCCTTAGGATCGAACCTGGTCACGGTGACGGCGATGCCGAGCTTCGGCTTCTCGCAGAGCGGCCTGCAGCAGAGCAGCCGCACATTGACCATGAAAGACGTGAGTGCGATCAAGAGCCTGGCCACTTCAGTCAGCCTGGTCGCGCCGTTGTACAGCACCAACGCCACGGTAACGTATGGCGGCAGCACGACCTCAACGACCATCAACGGCGTAACCGAGGAATATGCCACCGTGCGCAACACGACCGTCACGCGCGGGCGGTTCCTGACGCAGGAAGACAACGACAACATGGCGATGGTGGTGGTGCTTGGCACGTCCGTGGTGGAGGACCTGTTTGGCAGCAGCGACGTGAATGCGATCGGCGAGACGGTGCGCATCAACCGTCAGAACTACGAGGTGATCGGCGTGCTGAAGTCAAAGGGACAAAGCGGGCCGCAGAATCAGGATGACGTGATCATCATGCCGCTGCGCACGGCCCAACTGAAGCTGGGCGGCGCGGGCACCAACACCGTACGTTCGATCAACCTGCAGGTGCGCACGGCGGGTGAGATGGACCTGGCGCAGGCGCAGGTGACCGCAATTCTGCGCAGCCTGCACGGCCTGGCGACCGGCGCGGACAACGACTTCCTGGTGCAAAACCAGGCCGATATCTTGAGCAGCGTCGCAGAGACATCGGGAACCTTCACGACCCTGCTCGGCAGCATTGCCGCCATTTCGCTGCTGGTGGGCGGCATCGGCATCATGAACATCATGCTCGTCAGCGTGACCGAACGCACGCGCGAGATTGGTCTGCGCAAGGCTGTAGGCGCCAAGCGTAGCGACATCCTGACGCAGTTCCTGACGGAGGCCATTGTCATCAGCGTCTTGGGCGGGGTCATCGGCGTGGTGCTGGGCGTCGTCGGCGCGCAAGTCATCACGCCGCTGCTCGGCAGCAGCCAGGCCATCGTCACCACCCAAAGCGTCGTGCTGGCCCTGGCCGTGTCGCTGGCAATCGGGGTCTTCTTCGGACTCTACCCGACCAACCGCGCCGCGAGCCTGAATCCAATCGACGCGCTGCGCTACGAATAAGCGATCAGAGTCCACTCACCCCCGCAGACAGGCCACGCCGCCGGCAGAGATTCTTGCTGGCGGCGTGGCGTTTCGATACTGTTTCGCTCAGCCTGGAAGATGTGTCAATTTGCCATCACAGCCGGTAGAAAAACGCGGCCGCCTACGGTCAGGCCCGCTGGAAGAACGGCTTCCTGTCCACCGGGATGGATGACTTGAACATCGTAGACCCCCGGAGATAGGGTATCGGGCAGGGAAGCCAGCAGGACCTGGCGACCGGAGCGGCGCACGTTGGTCAATGTGACGCTGCCCACGCGCACGGTGGGGATCAAGACGAAGTTGTCGCCTCGCACGGTGATGTCCATGCTGACGCGCGGTGGAACCGTGGCAGGTTCAACGGAAAGCACCTGGGGCGTCAACCACGGACCGACGGCGACATCGTCCAGCAGCAGCCCGCCATAGCGGGCATCGGCGGTCGCGGATACGCTGAACGTCACCGTTACCGTTTGTCCGGCCCACCGGCTCATGTCAAACCAGGCCTGCTGGGTTGTTGTCACCGGCGCGAGGGTCTGCAGCAGGTACGTCTGTCCAGCCGTGCTGATCTGCAGCGTGGCAGGATCGAGAGCGGGGCTGCCTTCAGGCTGGTAGAGATAGCGAAATGACAGGGTTGGGGCGTTCTGATTGGCCGGAAGAGCGAACGACTGACTTAATTTGCTCACCCCGGCTTGCTCCGCTTGCAGAAGAAAGCGGTTCAAGAAAAGGTGCTCCCAGTAGGGAGGATAATCCTCGTGTGACGCCGGGGCAACGACGGCCACTCTGTCGCTCGTCGGATGCGCCCACAGCGACATTTGATTGGGTTCCCAATTGTAACCAGGCAATAGATGCGGAAGGCTCCACAAGCCATTGGACATGTGCGCAATCCACAGGCTTGTGCCCGAGTACCAGAGGGCGATCAGATCGCCGTTGGCGCGTCGCGCAAGGTGTGGTTCGTAGACGTGCGTGCTGCTAATCTGCACCGGTGTTGTCCAGGAGCCGTCAGGCTCTCGCGTCAGGTAATGCGCACCGCCGGTGTCCCTGCGATTGACCAGAACGTGCAGCCGGCCTTCGAGGTCAGCAACTATTGCGGGCTGCGCCATGGGAAATGGGCCTTGAACGACCTCCGGTTGCCAAACACTGTTTGTTTGGCGGCGGAAATACAAAAGATGCCCTTGTTGGTCGTCAGACAGGACATGCACCTCGCGGTTCGGCGTAACGGTAAGAGACAACCGATAAGGTTGAGAAGCAACCAATTCCGGGAAATCCCATTCTCCGCTCGGGAGTCTTTTGCGATAGTGCACCCCACCCCAGTCTGTCCATAGAACATGGGGCCGATTGCGGTTGTCTAGTTCAAGGATTAAGGTGTCAACGATCCCGCTGGTAGTGCCGATCTCCACCGGCGTGGTCCATGTGCCAGTCAGCGGTCTGCTCGCATACATCAGAGTGTAAAGCGGCGGTTGCGAGCGCTCATGGATCCAAATCATCTGCATGAAGTTATCGCTTCCGATCGCGATGCGCGGAAGCGTTCCAACAAACAAGCGTTCCACAGCCGTACAAGATTGCTCCAATGGACATGCGGTGTAATGAATCCAGTTCTCCGAACTGGTTTGAGACTGCCTTTGCGACCAGGCAAGGTGGAGCGTGCCGTTCGATCCCGCGCTCATTGTGGGAGTGTTGCTATAGCCTGGGTCGAACGTCATTTGTGTGAACGGAGGTGCGAGCCACTGCTGACCTACCGCGGCGCCCCATCGCCCGGTCGCGGCCGCGTCCGCGCGTACGGTCGGCGGGATATCCCCCTCTGTCAGCCAGTTTAAGGGGGATGGTCCGCCCATCTCGAAGTCGCCATTGCGCAGCAGGTTCGTAGGCGGGCCTAAGTAGGTATCGAAGCTGCTGTCCGCGCGTACGGTCATGGCTGTTGGCACGCTTGGTGCGTAACCTGCGTGGCTGGTTGTCATCGTGTAGATGCCGCCGTCAGCCACATAAACTGCGTAGCGGCCCGCCGCACTGCTCTCGGCGATGTTGAGCGCCGTTGGGGCCGCGACGTTCGCATGAACCACAGCGACGTTACGGTTGTCGCGCACCTGGCCTTGCACCTTCCAACGATAGAAAGTCGTCAGGGTATCACCATCTGGATCGGTCGGCCACGCCTCTTCGTTGTAGGCGCGATCAACTGCCCGACTCCGCAACGCCACGGTGGTGCCCGCGTCACGCCCGAGACTAGAGCTGGTGCCTGTGGTTCTCAACCACTGACTCCACGGACCTGTGACTCTCTCACGTAAGTCAATGTCGTAGTAGCTGATGCCGGCGCCTCCCGCATCGGCGCCTGACCAAGTGACAGTGACCTGGTTACGCACAAAGCGCGGGAGCGGGTTGACTTGGGTGGTCGGGGCAATGGTGTCAGTCGTCGTCCAATCTGCCTGCATGTCAATACCGCCTGAGATCACGGGCAGCAGAGGTGCGGAACCTTCCAGCCGCAATTGCATCACAGAAGCACGGCGAATGAACAGTTGGCTTCCTTCCACGACATACTCGATTTTCGATGTCAACAACATCAATCCGTCAGGCGCCCAATCGCCCATCCACAAGTCTACGAGACTCAAACCCGTGTCCTTCACGAAAGTCAGGTAGTAGTGCTGAGCGTCGAATACTCCGATCTCACTCCAATAGTCGCCGTCGGCGTCGAAATCGAACGCAATGTATTCGTGATTCGGAGACCATACTGGATTTTGTAGGAAGCGAAAGCGGGAACTGATGGCGCGGGCTTGACTGCCATCGCTGTTCGCCACCAACAGGATGCCATCGAAACCCTCGTAACGCACCCAAACAAGTTCACCAGATCGGGACCAGGATGGGTAGAGATCGTCGTCAGAATGGCTGCTGATCCATTGAGCGCCTGTACCGTCGGCATTGATGATGCGAATGTCCCAGTTGTCGCCATGTTCTTGAGCAAACACCAGACGTCTCCCATCAGGCGACCAGTCAGGTTGGCGCTTATTGCCGCTGCCGCTGGTCAATTGGCGCACGTCGCTGCCGTCTGCGTTTGCCACATAGATTTCGTACGCCCCGGTGCGATTCGATGAAAAAGCGATGCGAGTGCCGCCGCGGTTCAGGCGCGGTTCCAGCTCAGCCGCGGCATGATTGGTGACGCGCGTCGCCTGGCTGCCATCCCCACGTGCGGTGTACACTTCCCAATTGGCATTGCGATACGAAATGAAAGCCAGGCGCGTCCAGTCGGTGTAGGCGCCAAGCGCCTCCGCGGTGCTTGGCGCAGAGGTCGCCGCGTTGTCGGTCAGGGCTGGCAGCGGCTGCAGGTCGGTCAGATGCTGTGACCACCACGCTTCCTTGAGCGCCGCAGCCGTTGGTTCGGGCGGCACAGCATGGACGTCAAAGGGGCGATTGAAAAACAGGATGATCCCCATCAGGGCAATCGCGCACACCTGGGATAGACGTGTGATTCGCATGGTTCTCTCCGCTTGATTCATGTCAGTTGATTGTCCGGCAGGCTGCATGGCGATCAGCGATCAAGGCAAGCCGCGATAGTCGCGGCTGCCAAACAGCAGCGGGAGATAGCTGGCGCCGCGGATAATGAACGCGTTGAGCAGTTGACGTTCTTGCCCACCGGGGTTCACGACGGTGACGGTGTGGACGCCTGGCCCGATACGATCTGGCAAGACGATGCGCAAAGTGCTGGCATCGAGCCATTGTACATCGGCGATCTGGGTATTGTCCACACGCACGGCGGGCGTCTGGATGAAATTCACGCCGTGAATCATCGCTGCTGTCTGCTGATACATTGGCAGCACCGACGGCTCAACGGAGCTTACGATCGGCGTGAGCCAGGAGCCAAGCGCCACCTCGTCTACGAACATCGTGGTGAAGCGCCCGTCGGCTGTGCTTGTTACGGCGAGCGTGACTGTCACCGTCTGTCCCGTATATTGGCTCAGGTCAACCCACGCGAAACGAAACTGCGTGTCTGGGGTCATGCGCTTGAGTTCAATTGTTCGATCCGACAGGCGCAGAGTCAGATTGGCCAGGTCCCCAGTAGAGGCGTCTGGGCCTATGACCCGATAGCGCAAGCTGATGGTGGGGCGATGCATGGTAGATGGCAGGGTGACGACCTGACTGATGCTGCTCACATCTGCTTGTTCGGGCTGCAGGACGAAGCGGGTGAGGAAGATGTTGAGGCGCCCACCCGCCTGGGAGTCGTTGGCCGGCGACACGACGGCAAGGCGATCGGAATTCACCAGGCTGGCGCTTTCCAACATTCTACCGTCCCAGGTCATCGGTTCCAGGGAATAAGGAGATGACCAGGCGCCCGACGCAAGCTGGTAGATCGCGTTCAGGTGACCGTAGTCCCCTGCGAAAGCGATCAAACGACCGTCGCGAGTCCGCAACAAACGCACTGATTCGCACGAGGGCCCCATCCAAATGGGAGGAGTTAGCGCGCCTTGCGTGTCTCTCACGGCATACCTCGCGCTTCGATACTGATCGCACCATACGATGTGCGTGTTGCCCTGTGAATCCATCAGCATGTCCGGCCGATTCGGTTGGTAGACGGAGCCAAGGGTTCGTTGACTCCACATTCCAGCCGGGCTGCGCACCCAGAGGTTGACGGCAGCATAAGCGCTGGCGACGAGGACTGTATTGTCCGCCAGGACGGTCACTGATGGCATGGCAGGGCCGGTTCCAAGCGATTCGGGCGCAGTCCAGGCGCCGTTGGCTTGACGCCGCTGGTAGCGTACCCCGGCGCTGCCGCCCCACACGACATGGAGAGTTCCCCCTCTGTCAACGGTCAAGGCGCTGCTCAGATAGGTGTCAGCGCTGACTATCTCTTGCGCCGACGTCCAGGCCCCGCCGGCTGATCGCTGCGCATAGAAGAGGCGCGAGAGTTGTGTGTTCTGCGCGTCTGCTGTCTGCCACAGCAGGTGGACAACGGCGTCTGAACCGATGGCCAAACGCGGCGCGAAACCTGGCCACAAAACCTGAGGGTTTTGGCAGGGTTGCTCGAACGCACAGGTGGTGTAGACGATGCGTCGGTTGTCGCTGTTCAAATCCCACAGATCGGCCCATGCCAGGTGCAAAGTCCCACTGGGGCCAAAAGCCAGGGTAGGATCATAGGTATGGCCGGTCGTACGGCTGAGGCGTTCTGCGGCTGGCACTGTCCACATCTGCCCCACGCGCGCACCCCAGGAACCGGTCTGCGCTGCTTCTCGCTGCGCCTGTGGCGGGATCACACCACGGACAAGCCAATCACCCAAGGCTGGCGCGTTCAGTTCGAAATCTCCGTTGCGAATCAGGTTGTCGGGTGGGGCCAGGTAGAAATTGAGCCTGGTGTCGTGGCTGATCAACCGAGGCGTAGGCGGTGCCGATTGGTATCCGACCTGGGTTGCCCAGGCGGTGTAGACTTGGGTGGCCGAAATGTAAGCGGTGTATGCACCTGGAGTGCTGCCGATGCCCACACCCTGGGCCGGCGGCGTCAGATTCAGGATCGGATTTGTAATTGGAACTCCCCGCGTATCGAGCACATCTCCCACAACCTGCCACTGATAAGCCGTTGTGTGAGTGTCTCCATTGGGAACCGTCGTCCAGGGTTGCAGGTTGAACGCGTTATCCCGTGCGCGTCCACGAAAGAACACCGTTTGTGGAGGAACAAAGACGAAGTTGTACTGTTGGTAAGGGCTATCCGCAAGCAGATCAGTCCAAACGCCGTTGACGCCGAGGCGGTACTGCAGATAATAGGAATGGACGCCACTCTCCCCTGGGTCGAAGCCGGTCAAATACACGCTAGATTCACCGGCGCGGGTATATGCCGAAAGCGGCGACGGGTGCACCGCCGGCGGCTCGACATCGGTCGTTTGCCAATGCCCTTGCCTGTCCATGCCGGAGGCGATCAAACGTGATGATCTTGATGTGCCCATCTCCTCGATGTAAATGCGATGGAGCACGCGTTGGTTGCCCTGCATGACGTACTCCATCCGGTCAATCAGCAGCAAGTTTCCATCAGGCGCACGACCGCTGACCCGATAGTCCACCAGGGGGTTCTGGGCGTCAAGATAGGCGTACGCAAAGCCCTGATCGCGGTAGAAGTACATCACTTCGAGCGCAGGATCACTGTCCATGTTGGCCGTGACGGCGAAGAGATTATCGCTTGGTAGCCAGACCAGGTCCAGCAGTCCTGGCAGCACCGCGGTGAGTGGTCGGGGCTGACTGCCATCGGCATTCATGATCCAGACTCGCGCCTGAGCGCCTTCTCTGCGGATCCAGGCGATCTTGCCATCGGGAGTCCAGACCGGACTCTCGTCCACGGCCGCGTCTTGTGTCAATGCCCTGACCTGGCTGCCATCCACATTACTGACAGAAATGTCCGTCTGCGTTGTTGATGCGACGACATAGACCATCATCTGCCCGGTAAGTGAGAGATCGGGGCTGCGTTTGGCGCCAGCGCCGGTTGTCAACTGGCGCAAGGCGCTTCCGTCTCTGTTCATCACAAAAATCTCATCGTGGCCAGTACGATCAGAGACAAAGAAAATCTTTGTCGCACCCCGATTGAGACATGGTTCGATGTCATTGGCAGAGTGATTGGTCAAACGCGTCGGCTGCCAGCCATCGCCATACGTCAGATAGATTTCCCAGTTTCCATCGCGGTAGGAAGAAAAGGCGATGCGCGTCCATGTACTCAGGCTGGCCGGCTCAGCCGGCGCCTCTACGGTAGTCGTGTGCACCAATAAGTCGGGGGACTCTTGTTGGGCATCCGCATTCGGTGTCGGATCGGCGGCTTGGGTGGTCATGATGTGGGATGAGGCGGCCAGTGAATTGGCTGAGGTCGCGCCCGCCAGCGATACGAGAAGCATAATGAGTAGAGGCGGCAACGTCCTGGCGCGCCTGGGGCGGAACGACGCTGGGGACCAGCAATGTGCAAACGAGTGACTCCGGCTGAGAAGGTTGGGGCGACGCATAGTACCTCCCTTGGTGCTGAATCGCTGTTGTATGGCAGAACAGTGCAAATCGTTGGTGAACACTCGAACGCCAGTCAGGTCAACGCAAGGTCAGCGCGCCTCGACCAGCGTTCGTCTGCGATGGGTCGTGCGAAGCAAGTGAACAGTTGACAGGGCAAGGTTCAGACGGCGGCGAGGAATCGGCTATCATTCGATCCAGGCAGGAGCATTGTGCAATCTGAATGTGCCCGCGGTTGTGAACCTGAAGTTGCCGCCCGGGCGGTAAAGCCCTGGTCACGTCATGATCTGAACGCTCGCTTCACTAACTTTAGTATAACACCAGCTTTGCCATGTGCAAAAGCGCGCGACCCACATACCTCGTGCACCCGTCATGCTGTACGAGGCAGCAATCGGGGCCCAACCTTGCGCAGGCTCGCCGGATAAAGAACTTGTGTCATCAAGGATGATGTCGGCTTGCCCGCTGATCTCCTGTGCAGCCAGCCTGCGCAAGGGGATGCCCCTCGCAGGGCTGCGCCAAGATGACGACCTCAGAGGCGCGCAACGCAGTCGCAAGCCAACGCAGTGATGTCCACTCGCCCCTGCGAGGGTTGGCAGGGGAGAAATCAGCCAACCTTGCGCAGGCTCGCCGGGTAAGGAGCTTGTGTCATCAAGGATGATGTCGGCTTGCCCGCTGATCTCCCGTGCCGCCAGCCTGCGCAAGGGGATGCCCCTCGCAGGGCTGCGCCAAGATGACAACCTCAGAGGCGCGCAACGCCGCCACAAGCCAATCTGCTGATGTCCACTCGCCCCTGCGAGGGTTGTCAGGGGAGAAATCGGCCAACCTTGCGCAGGCTCGCCGGGTTTGGATAGGGATTGCTGCCTAACTCTCAGGCTTGGGTTGATGGCGCGGCCACGGGAAGTGTCACGCCGAAGGTGCTGCCATGCCCCGGCTCGCTGGCAACCGTGATGGCGCCGCCCTGGGCTTCCACCAGTTCGCGGGCAATGGATAATCCCAGGCCGGCGCCGCTGCCGGTGCGTGAGACTTCGCCGCGATAGAATCGCTCAAAAATGTGAGGCAGCGCGTCGGGTGGAATGCCCGGGCCGGTGTCACGCACGCTGATCGTCGCGTGATCGGCCGCAAGCCCCGCCGCGATCGTGATGGCGGTGCCAGGCGCGGTGTGTACGTGCGCATTGTCAACCAGGATCAGCAGCACCTGGATGAGGGCGTCTCGATTGCCCTGCACGACCAGGTCTGGCGGCGGCTCACACACGATCGTGTGCTGCGGCGCCATCAGCCTGGCCCGGCGGCAAACTTCGGCCAGCAAGGACTTCAGCGGAACTGTTTCGCCATGCAGGGTCTGACCTGCATCCGCCCGCGCCAACACCAGCAGCTGGTTGACCAGGCGAATCAGGCGGTCCACTTCATCGCTGGTATCGGTCAGGACTTCACTGCGTTCCACAGCCTCAATCGGCGGTTCACGCCGCAGCAGCTCGATATTGCCGCGCACGGTGGTCAACGGCGTGCGCAGCTCATGTGACGCATCGGCCACAAAGCGACGCTGCGACTGCAGCGCCTCTTCAAGCTGTCGGTAGCCGGACTCCAGCTCGCCCAACATGTCGTTGAAGGTAATCGCGAGCTGGCCGACCTCATCGGTTGGCCCGTGATACTCGACGCGGCGCCGGAAGTTGCGCTCGGCGCCGATCGTCTGCGCCGTGTGCGTAAGGCGTTGAATGGGACGCAAAGCCATGCCGGCCAGCACCCAACCCAGGGCAAATGCCAGCAGAATCGCAAGGCTGCTGCCGGCGACAAGAATCAAGCGCAAGGTATCGAGGGCCAGCTGCGGTTGCGCCACCGGGAAAGCCACCTGCACAATCTCGGTCACACCCGCGTGCGTCGTGACCAGCGTGCTGTAGATCAGCAGCGGCTCATCTTGCACCTGCGCGGTCTCGAACCAGCCTGAGCCAGCCTGCACGCTTTGCAGGCCGGCGTCGCTCAAGGGCAAGTTAGCGCCGCTCAGGTCAAGCGTCTGTCCAGTCACCGTACCGGTAATGCTGCGCGTTTGCGTCCAGCGGCCAGGAAGCGTGCCGCTGGGCAAGTCGCCAACGGGCGGGCCGCCGGCGGATGATTGATCGGGCGCGGGCGATCCCGTGTTTTGCGCAGGCGGCGGGCCAGGCGAGCGTTCGCCATTGTTGGCGAAGAA
>JBGAVB010000150.1:0-6552 GCA_044228345.1 Anaerolineae bacterium
CTACAGCCGCATCGACGGCCGCTGGCACCAGACCTACATCGATTCGATGGGGAATCGACTGGTCCTGATCGGATCGTTTGACGGAGGCCGCATGCTCCTGAACGCCGGCGCCACCTGGGTGGATGAACCGGCCTTCCGCGACGGCAACCTGGTGTGGGGCCGCGTCGTGCCCGACATCCCGTTCTTCTGCCGTGAATTGGTGGCCGCCCTCGCCTAGATCATCCCCGCTGGCCTCGAAGGCGATAGGTTCGCCGCATCGTCTCAGCATACCAGCCATCATCTCACACGAGAGGTTCCTATGGTTGGCCTCGTTATCGTATCACACAGCTACTCTCTTGCGCAGGGGGTTTTGGAGTTGACGCGCCAAATGGCGGCCCCTGGCGTAAAAATCGCAGCCGCCGGTGGGCTGGATGATCCCGACCATTCCCTGGGCACGGACCCTTTCCTGGTGCAGCAGGCCATCGAGGCGGTGGACGATCCCGACGGCGTCCTGGTTCTGATGGACCTGGGCAGCGCCATTTTGAGCGCCGAAATGGCGCTTGATTTTGTCACCGAAGAGACGCGGCAGCGAGTTCTCCTGTGCGAGGCGCCCCTGGTCGAAGGCGC
This sequence comes from Anaerolineae bacterium, assembly GCA_044228345.1. Classification (GTDB taxonomy): domain Bacteria; phylum Chloroflexota; class Anaerolineae; order SSC4; family Amarolineaceae; genus Amarolinea. The sequence goes on from JBGAVB010000150.1 coordinate 607, forward strand.
GCTGGCCGCAGCCGTGCAGGCCGGCCTGGGCAGCTCCCTGGCCGTCACCGCGGCCGAAGCCCGCAGCGCCTTGCTGCCCAAGGCCACACACCTGGGTGTCCATGCAGCCGAGCCTGTCGCATTGGCCCCGGTCAGCGCAACCGACCGCTCGATCCAACGCCGTCTGACCGTGCGCAACCGCCTGGGGCTGCACGCCCGGCCCGCCGCGCTGTTCGTGCAGACCGTCGGCCGTTTTGCCAGTTCCGTGACGGTGCGCAACCTGACCCGGCACGGCCCAGCGGTCAACGCGCGCAGCATCAACCTGGTGGCAACGCAGGCGATTCGCCAGGGCGACGAGATTGAGCTGAGCGCCAGCGGCGTGGATGCTGAGGCGGCGCTCGCCGCGTTACAGCAGTTGGCCGACGAAGGCTTTGGCGACGGCATCGCGCCGCTGAATGGTGAGTTCGCTGCGCCTGCAGTCAAGGCGCTTGCGCCAGACATGCTGACGGCAGAGCCTGCAACAGACATGGCTGTGGCGGCAGAGCCTGCATTGGCTGACCACGACGAGCCGCCAGGGCTGCTGCACGGCGTGGCTGCTTCCCCTGGCATTGCCATTGGCCCTGCGCGCCGTTTCGAGCCGACCGTGGCGGCGGTGACACGCAAGGTCGTGACAAACCCGGCGGCCGAATGGCAGCGGCTGCAGGCCGCGAGGCAGGCGGTGCGCCAGCAGATCAAGACGACTCATGGCCTGCTGCTGCAGCAGGGCGCGCGCGCGGAGGCCGCCATTTTTGATGCCCATCTACTGTTCCTTGACGACCCGACTTTGCTGGATCCAGCGCACGAGGGTGTCTTCAACCAGGGCTGGAACGCCGAGGCTGCCTGGCAGGACAGCATCGAGGCGACGGCCGCCGCTTACGACGCGCTGGATGATCCGTACCTCAAGGCCCGTGCGGCCGATGTACGCGATGTGGGGCGCCAGGTGCTCCTCGCGCTGACCGGCGAGCGCGCGACTTTTCGCCTGGACACGCCAGCCATCGTCGTGGCCGACGACCTGGCGCCAAGCGACACCGCCAATCTCGATCGCAGCAAAGTGTTGGCGCTGTGCACGGCGCGCGGCGGCCCGACGTCGCACAGCGCCATTCTGGCGCGCACGCTCGGCATTCCGGCCGTGGTCGGTTTGGGCGCGCGCGTGTTAGCGCTGCCCGCAGACGCGTCCCTGGTGGTGGATGGCGAAAGCGGCGCGGTCTTGGTCAACCCGGACGCCAGCGAGGCGGCGACCTGGGAGGCGCGACGCGCGGCCTGGCTTGCGGCGCGCCAGGAGGCTGCGGCGGCCAGCCAGCAGGGCGCCGTGACCACGGATGGCGTCCACGTTGAGGTGGTGGCCAACATTGGCAGCGTGGCCGATGCACGGCGGGCCATCGAAGCGGGCGCGGAAGGGGTCGGCTTGCTGCGCACTGAGTTCCTCTACTTGAATCGTGACACGGCGCCCACGGAAGCGGACCAGGAAGAAATTTACCGGGCCATCTTCGACATCATGGGCCAACGACCGGTCGTGGCGCGCACCCTGGACGTGGGCGGAGACAAGGAATTGCCCTATGTCAACCTGGGCCATGAGGACAACCCTTTCCTGGGCGCGCGGGCCATTCGCCTGTACCAGGAGCGCCCCGACCTGATCGAGCCGCAGCTGCGCGCCTTGCTGCGCGCGGCCGTCGGGCATCGTGTGCGCATCATGTTCCCGATGGTCGCCACCGCTGACGAAGTGGCGATGCTGCGCAGCCAGCTGGAGCGGGTGCAGCGTGAACTGGCGGCGGCTGGCGTGCCTGCGCCTGTGGATCTGCAGATCGGCATCATGGTGGAGATTCCATCCGCCGCCGTGATGGCCGATAAGCTAGCGCCGACCGTGGACTTCTTCAGTATCGGCACCAATGACCTGACGCAGTACACCCTGGCTGCCGAACGCGGCAATCCACGTGTGGCCTATCTTGCGGATGCGCTGCATCCAGCCGTGCTGCGGCTGATTGCACAGGTTATCAAAGTCGCGCACGCGTGCGGGCGCTGGGTGGGCGTCTGCGGCGAATTGGCCGGCGACCTGACCGCCATGCCGATCCTCTTGGGTCTGGGTTTAGATGAATTCAGCATGAGTCCCGCCGTCATTCCCGCGGCCAAACAGCGGCTGCGTTCATTGAGCCGCCAGGCCGCAACGGCGCTGGCGCAGTCGGTCTTGATGCTCGATTCAGCGCAGGCGGTGCGCGCGGCCGTGCGCGCTGCAGAAGCAGAGAGAACAGGCGCTTGACGACTGAGGAGCCTCCGGTGCGATGAGGCCTGTGTTGACGAAAGGGGCTGGCAAGATGGCGGTGCTCCCAGGAACAACCCGGGAGCACTCAACGCCGGGCCAATTCTGACCTTTGACAGAAATGGGTTTGCCGGTTATTATTTGTTTGTGCCGTTCCTCTTTTTCAACATGGCTGCCAATGCACAACCACCGACTTGCCAGGAGGCGAAACAAAATGAAACACCCATTTGCCATTTTGCTGGAAGAAAGATCCGAGATGTCAATTGACCATTTTCACACGATGTTGGCATCATCGCAACCCAACACCCCTCTGATAACCGCACTGCGTCAGGTAAAGACCATCCAAGGCCCCCAACGCATTGCGCTGCGCACCGGTAATTCGCAAAACCCCAATTTTGTATGGACTGGATGGAACCTCTAAACCATCCTGGTCGGCCCTGCCGCCTGACATGACAGACAGCTCGATTTGTTGATTCATAGCGTGTGGGACTTTCCCACACGCTATGGCTTTTGAGTCTGATTGCTGCCCCTCGATCATCACAGTCTGAGGAAGCCACATGACGAACGATGACATCACCGGGTTGTTGCTGGCTATTCCAGAAATTGCCGCTTGGCCGCAAATGGCGACCATTTTGACGCGCACGGCGGGCAAGGTGCGTATGGATTGGCTGTTGCCCGTCATTGGGTGTCAGGCCGTGGGCGGGGCCGAGGCTGATGCGCTGCCGGGCGTGGCGGCGATCGCATGTTCGCAAATTAGCATCATCTTGGCCGATGATCTGTTGGACGAAGACCCGCGCGGCGAGCACCATCGGATCGGCGTTGGCCAGGCAGCGAACCTGGCATTGGCCTTTCAAGCCGCAGCCTTGCGCGTCATGGATCAGGCGCCACTGCCTGCCGCCCAGCGCGCCGCAGTTCAGGATCGCCTGGCATTCCTGGCGCTGAAGACAGCCTACGGCCAGTGGCTCGACGTGCAAAACTTAACCGGTGAAGATGACTATTGGAAGGTCGTCGAAGCCAAGAGTACACCCTTCTATGGCGTAGCTTTGCAGGTAGGAGCGCTTTTGGGCGGCGCCGGTTCCGAGCTTGCGGCTGAAATCTATGCCGTGGGCGTACAATTGGGTGAGATGGTTCAGTTGTTTGACGATCTTGAAGACGCCCTGCAGGTGCCTGCTTCGCCCGATTGGACGCAGGGACGGAATAATCTCCTCATTCTCTATGCCCGCACCGCAGCGCATGAACAGCGCGACGCGTTCGTCGCGCTGCAGTCCCGTCTGGCCGAACCAGGCATCTTAGAACAGGCGCAGCAAATCCTCATTGACAGCGGCGCGGTGAGCTATGCGATCTATCAAACGATAACGCGCTTTCAGTCCGCGCAGCAGCGCCTTGATGATCTGCAGTTGCCCAATGCAGCGCCCATTCGGGACGCGCTGAAGGATCAGATGGCGCCGCTCAGGACCTTGTTTCAACTGCTTGGGCTGGAAGTGCCTCCCGAATTGAACATCTAGGAAGCGATGCATGAATCGCAGTTCTGAAGCGCTTGCACCGGATGCAGCCCGCCCAGATCTCCCGCCCCGTGGAAACCCGCGGGCAGCCGCTTTACGGCTTGATGGCCTCTTGTCCATCGTGGCCTTAACCATTCTCCTCGTCTGCGTGTTCTATGCGTTTACCTACCCGCTGCTCGGCCATTATCCTGGTATCAGCCTCACGTATGACTGGGAAGTGCTGGATACCGATCAATGTGACCCAGCGCTGGCCTGGTGTCTCGCCAACAACGCACAGTTTCTGCCCGGCGACCACGTGCTGCAAATTGGCGATCTGACGTATGCTCGGTACATCGAGGATCGCACGGCCGTGCCATTTGGGGGTTATGCGGCTGGCAGCCATGTACCCATCACCCTGAAACGAGAGAACCAGGTAAGGCAGGCCGATTGGGTCATACCGGACACAACCAGCCCGGCCTGGAACATGGCGCTGTTCAATCTCCTGTTCGTGCTTCCCTTTTGGCTGGCTGGCTCCCTCATCTCGCTTTTTCTGCGGCCGCGCGATGGGCGCTGGGCGCTGCTCGTACTTTCCAACTATCTGATTGCCGTCTGGCTGGCGGCCGGATTCAGCTCCAACACGCACCTGGGAGGCTCGGCCTTTGTCGTACGCATGGCCGGATGGCTCATGGCGCCAGTCTTTCTCCATCTCCATCTGGATGTGCCAGATCCATTGCCTCGCCTCAAATCTCGAATTTCGCTGCCGCCCATTTATGTGATCTTCATCGCGCTGGCCCTGAGCGAGTTGTGGTCGCTGCCGCCCGCACGGGCCTACATCATGAGCGACGCGCTGGCGATTTTGGCAAGCCTGGGCCTCATCAACTACCGCCTTTTGCGCCCTATGTCCACATCCGATCGTGTAGCGGCGCGTCTCATGCTGACCGGCGTCATTTTGGCCTTTGCCCCCGGCCTTTTACTCTGGGTCATTCCTATCTTGATCGGCATCGAGCTTCCGATTGTCAACACCGCGGTCTTTGCCACGTTGGCTCTGCCAGCATTGCCGCTCTTCTATTCCTATGCCGCCTACAAACACCGCTTGGGCACCCTGGAGTTTCGGGCCAACCGTTTGTTAAGCGTCTACGCGTTCATTTCACTCTTTGGCACGGCGTTCTTCCTTGTTTTTTCACTGCTCGGACGCTGGCTGCAGCTCAGCACGAATGCAATCCTGGCTTATCTCGTTTGCTCGGCGCTTTTCGTCGCCCTTGCCATCGCGCTGCGTCAAGGCTTCGTACGCGCGATTGATCGCCTGGCGTACGGCGCCGAACACAACCCCGACGAATTGATTCGCACCTTCGCCAACCGTATTCCCCAGGCGGTGACCCGCGATGATCTCGTGGCGTTGTTGGCGCGCGAAATCATGCCCAGCCTGCTGATCCGCCAATCGGCGCTGATCGTGATACCATCTGATCTTCCGCAGGGGTCATCCGGGGTGGCGGTAGACACCGTCTACGTGGAAAACGCCGTTGTGCCTCCAAGCTGGCCGGCGTCGGCGCTGCGTGATCTGCTGGCTGCAGCCGGACGTTACCACCCTTACGAGGAGCGCGCCTCTCATCAAACGCTCGATTGGCCGCGACTGGCGATTACTTTCTCGGTGGGAAAAGGCGTCCGCGGCATTTGGCTGTTGGGTGAGAGGCATCCTGACGATTTTTATCCACAGAAGGATATTGACCTTTTGGCTACCCTGGGCAACCAGGTGGGAGTAACCCTCTACACGGCCGGCTTGCTCCTGGAAAGCCGGCGTTTCGCCCAGGACTTGAAAGCGCTGCACGTCGTCAGTAGCATGGTAGCCAGCACACTGCAGCCGCAGGAGGTTTACAAGCGTACGGTGGAGACCCTGGCGCAGGTCTTTGGTTACCGCTTCGTCAGTATCTATCGCGTCGAGGATGAGCGCCTGCGGCTTCAGTACCAGGTGGGATACGACCCGGCAACGCTGATTTGGGATTTGCCGCTGACCACTGGGGTCATGGCGCGCGCCGTACGCACGCGCCAGGCCCAATTTGTGCCGGACGCCAGTGTAGATGTTGATTTTCAGCGTGAGCTGCCAACGCTTGTTTCGGAGGTGGCTGTTCCCGTCCAAAACGCGGAGCACGTGCTGGGCGTGATCAACGTAGAGTCGGCTGTGCCAGGACAACTCAC
>JBGAVB010000151.1:0-6530 GCA_044228345.1 Anaerolineae bacterium
ACCTGCTCTGGCGGCGCCACAAGCCCGATGCGCGACCCTATCTCCTCATCAACCTGGTGCTGCAAACCGCAATGAAGAAAGGCGAGGCCATGCGCATCAAGCTGGAACACCTGGACATGTCTGATCCCCTCGGCCCGGCTGTTTATGTGCGCTATGAAGATCCCCGCTACCGCGATAAGGAGCGCAAACTCGGCCTCAGCCCCAAACTGGCGCCGCCCGTGCAGCAGTATTTGCGTGAGTATCAGCCCAAAGTCTTTCTCTTTGAATGTACGCCGCGTAACCTGGAGTACGTACTGGGCGACACGGCCAAGGCAGCCGGGCTGACCAAGAACGTCTCATTCGAAAGCCTGCGCTGGACGGCCGCCGTGCGCGACTACCGCACCGGCATGCCGCCTGAACGCCTGCGCCTCAAGATGGGCCTCTCGGAGATTTCCTGGCGCGAAACCGTGGAGAAGATTCGCATCCTGGCCGCGCCGGGGCTGTAAGATGCCGACTCAACCACGCGGGGTATATCCTTGAGTTCATCCCATGGGACGGCGTCTGGCCGGCCGGCGGCTTCGCTGATCGCGCGCTGGCGCAGCCAGGCGCGTGAGTTCTGGCAAGCGCTGCGCAATACGCCGGAAGCGTTTCGCCTGGTGTGGGCGGCCAGCCGCCGTGCAGCCCTGGCAGGCATCGGTCTGATGTTGGTGGCGGCTTTGCTGCCGGCAGCGCAGGCGTGGGTGGGCAAGCTGATCATTGACGCCATCGTCAGCGCCACGCGCCAGGGCATGGAGCCAGGCGCCGGCCTGCGCTTCGTCCTGCCCTACCTTGCGCTGGAGTTCGCTTTGCTGCTGATCAGCTCGACTGGGAGCCAGATGCGCAGCCTTCTCGACCGCATCCTGCAATCGCAGCTCACCAATCATGTCAACAGCCTGATTATCCGCAAGGCGATCAGCCTGGATCTGCAGTTCTTCGAGGATCCGATCTTCTACGATATGCTGCAAAACGCACGCCGCCAGGCGGACACCAGCGCGCTCAATATCGTCAACTCATCGCTGCAGATGGTGCAGCAGGTCATCACCCTGATCTCCCTGGTCGTCTTGATCGTGCGTTTCAGCCCGTGGCTGGCGGTCATCGTCTTCGTGTCGGCCATTCCTGCCTTTCTCTCCCAATCGCAATACGCGGAGCGAGCCTTTCGCGCCATCAGTCGCCGCGCGCCCGAAGCGCGCCTGCTCAATTACCTGGAAATGCTGCTGACAGGCAATGACACCATCAAGGAGGTCAAGCTGTTTGGGCTGGGCCAGCCGCTGCTGAGGCGTTACCAGGAACTTTTCACCCAGTTCTACCTGGAGGATCGCGCCATTGCCGAACGGCGCACGCTGGCAGGGTTGGGTTGGGGTCTGTTGTCAAACCTGGCCTATTACGGCAGCTATGCGTGGATCGTCCTGCGCACGGTCGCCGGTCTGATTACCCTGGGCGACATGACCATGTTCCTGGGAATCTTCCGCCAATCCCAAAGCTCGATCCGCGGCCTGCTCGACAGCCTGAATCGCCTCTACGAAAGCAACCTGTTTCTCGACAATCTGATGGCCTATCTCAAGCTGCAGCCGCTGCTCACAACGCCGGCCGATGGGCTGACTGCACCCGCACCCATTGCTCACGGCATTGAGTTTCGCCACGTCTCGTTTCGCTACCCGGGTTCTGACGCCGACGTGCTGCGTGATATCAACCTGCACATCCGCCCGGGCGAACGCATTGCGCTCGTGGGCCTCAACGGCGCGGGCAAGACGACGCTGATCAAGCTGCTTACGCGGCTGTACGACCCGACGGAAGGCGAGGTGCTGCTCGACGGGGTAGACCTGCGCGCGTACGACCTGACGAGCCTGCATCAGCGTTTTGGCGTCATCTTCCAGGATTTTGTGCGCTATCAGTTCACGGTGCGGGAAAACATCGGTTTCGGCCAGGTGGATTCGCTCGACGATCGCGGCCGCATCCAGGCCGCGGCTGATCGCGGCGGCGCCAGCTCGATCATCGAGAACCTGCCCCAGGGCTATGAGACGATGCTGGGGCGGCGTTGGGAAAAGGGCCAGGAACTGTCGGGCGGGCAGTGGCAAAAGATCGCGCTGGCGCGCGCGTTCATGCGCAAAGCCGAAGTGCTGGTGTTGGACGAGCCTACGTCTGCCCTGGACGCGGAAGCTGAGTACGAGGTGTTTCGACGCTTCGGCGAGCTGATGGAAGGCCGCATTGCGGTGCTGATTTCGCATCGTTTCTCGACCGTACGCATGGCAGACCGCATCGTCGTGCTGTCGGCTGGCAAGATTATCGAGCTGGGCAGTCACGCCGAATTGATCCAGTTGGACGGCGCGTATGCGCGCTTGTTCAACCTGCAGGCAGAAGGGTATCGCTAGGATGCCCTGGGCTTCTGGCGGACTGACTCGAAAATAGGCCGCGGGTGAACACGGATCGCTGCGGATTGCCTTGTGTCGCTCACCATGACGCCGCCGGCATGGATGCGTGACTTGAGGGAGGCTCCTCCACACGCCTCTGCGCCGCAGCTGCGCGGCCGACTCAGCGCGGGCTGGCGGGCAAAAACGTGCGGAAGCCGGCCTGGTATTGTTCGTTGACTTCGGCGTAGTCGCCGCTCCAGCCGCCGACGACGTAGATCATCGGGGAAACGGCCGACACCCCCACGCCGCGCCATTCGCCTCGCCAGGGTGAGACAATGCTGGACCAGGTTTGGGTAAACGGATCGAACCGTTCGTGAAAATCCACCCCCGCATTGGCGCCGCCGCCAAAGGCGTAGAGTGCGCCGCTCTCTACGATCACACCCAGGCCGCTGCGCGGGGTGCTGAGCGGCGCACCGCTCTCCCACACGCCATTTAGCACATCGCCGGCCGAATTCAGCGCCAGTGTATAGACCGTCGGCTGTGGCTGTGCGCCGTCGAAGCCGCCAACGAGGAACAGGCGACCGTTGAGGATGGCCGCGCTCGCCAGCGCGCGCGGCGCCGGCAGCGGTGGACCGTCGCGCCAGCGGCGCACGGCCGGATCATACATCGAAACTGTCGTCGTGATTTGCGTTCCATCCCCGCCGCCAAGCAAGAAAAGGATCGAATCGGAGGCGGCCAGGGCATAGGCCGCGCGCGGCGCAGGCAGAGAAGGCGCTTGACCCCAAGAATCGGCCACGGGATCGTAGCTCAGGACTTCGGCGCTGAGCGCGCCGCCGGTCGTCGTCCCGCCGGGCACATAGACCAGATTCTTCAGCACAACCGCCTGCACATTGGAGAGCGGCCGAGGCAAATTGGTGCGGGGCTGCCAGTCATTTCGCTCCGGGTTGTAGACATCCACCGAATCGGTGATGCCGGTGGGCGTCTCGCCGCCGATGGCATAGACCTGACCCCGGAAAGCCACCTGGGCGTGACGCGCACGCGGCGCAGGCAGCGCGGCGCGCACTCGCCACCGTGCGGCATCCTGGCGGGCGGGCAAGCCAGCCTGGGGCATCTCCGCATCGCTGAGCAGGCTCTGGCTGGCCGCTTGACTGCGCTCGGCGGCTGAACGCATCCAGGGAAATAACAGAGCCAGCGTCACCACCAGCAGACTGACCAGCAGGTAGACTCGCTGCCAGCGCCTGATCGGCTGCCTGGGCGCCAGGTCAGGCCGCCATGCCGTCGGCGCAGGCTTCAGCGGCGGCAGCACAGCAACCTTAACGCTGGCTGCCATCGCCGCGTCCTCGACCAGGGCTGCTGGTGAATCGGTTGGGGTAAGGCTGCCCTGGCCAATCTGCACCAAACCGCTGCGAATGGCAACCAGCGTGGCTTCGGTGCGGCTTTGTACATGCAGTTTCTCGAAAATGTTGCGCAGGTGGACTTTGACCGTGTTGGGGCTGATCACCAGGACGCGCGCGATCTCCTGATTGGTCTTGCCGGTGGCAACCAGGCTCAAAATTTCGATTTCGCGTTCACTCAGTGGAAGTCGTTCGTCGGCTGGCATGATCTTGTGTCCGCCTGGCTGTGCAGGCGCTGTCCTCGCGGCGTATACCCTCGTAAACAAAGAACGTTGGAGCGCGAAGGTGCTCCAACGTTCAACGGCTCCAGTACCCCCGGAGGGACTCGAACCCCCAACCTACTGGTTCGAAGCCAGGCGCTCTGTCCATTGAGCTACGAGGGCAAGCCGAGCGATTCTAACACCAGGCATGGGGCCTGTCAAGAATCACTGAATCGCTTGCGCCTATTGACAACTCTTGCACTTCCTGATACACTGATTTTGCCCACGATCGAGACGTGGTAATCAGGGGCATGGCTTTGCGCCCGCCCTCGTAAGCCCTCGCAAGCCCCCGAAATATGGAGGTACGATCAATGCCCTATCGAACGGTATTGGAGGCCAAGCGCCTCGGAATCTTCAGTTGTCTAGCCAACGATACGCTCGAACTTGCCGCGAGGCGCATTGCCGAGGAAGACATTAGCGGTATGGTCGTCGTTGACAGCGAGGGATTTCTCGCCGGCGTGATCACGCGCATTGACCTGCTGCGCGCCTTTGTCAATTCGCCCGACTGGAAAAAAGAGCCGGTGAGCGCGTACATGAGTCCTCACGTGATCACGGTGCACCCGGACACGCGCCTGATCGAGGTAGCCCACACCCTGCTGAAGAACCATGTCCATCGCGTGGTTGTCGTGCGCGAAGAGGGTAAGAAACAACGTCCCATCGCGGTCATCGGCGACACCGATCTCGTCTACAACATGATGCGGGCATCATCCGAGGATGATTGAGCGTGATCAGGCTGACAGATAGGGCTGAGGTGCTCCATCCGTCAGCCTGACGCTATGATTGACTGCCCGTGAGCGCCTTTTTTACGCGCCTACCACTCGCTTTGACAATTCCACTGACGGCATCCGTGACCACCTCCGCGCTCTTGGCTGCGTCACGGATCACCCCTTTGGTCACCTGCGCCGCGGCATCGCTCACATCGAGGCCGCTGTCAATGGCGCCTGCACTTGCGCCTTGCACACCGCCCACCATCGCGCCGATCACCGTGGCCCCAGCGCCGATCGCGCCCATGGCCGCATTCAGCGATACGTTGGTGATGCTCTCGGCCGCCTGGCGCGCCGCGGCATCCAAATCACCCTGCGCCGCCATATCGGCCGCAGAGCCAAGATCGCTGACAGCCGACCGGGTAGCCATCGAGATCGCATCGCTGGCAATGCTCAAACCCTGGGCCAGGCCGCTGGCAGCGCCCTTGATCCCCCCGCCGGTTGCGCCCACGGTGCGGGCCGTGGATTCAATCAACTGCCGCGTGGCCGTCCCGGCCGTCGAGGCCAGACCGCTGATCGCCTCTTTCGCTTGATCCGCGCCCTGGGCCGCTTCACCGCTTGACTGCTCGGCGGCCGCCTGCATGGTGGCCTGCGTGCCGATGACCACACTCTGCGCCAAATCACGCGTCTGTGCCAGACGCTGGTATAGTGCGGCGCTGCGGCGCTTTGCCCGCGCCTGGCTGCTGCTGGAGCCGCCAGCCGGCGTTTGCTTGCTTTCGCTCATAACTCCTCCTCAACCGTTTATGTTCACCCACATTTCCTACAGACAAGATACCATCGGAGTCAAAAAAACTCAAGTTTGAGAAAGCGCATCACTTCCACGTAAAAGCACGTACTTCACTGGGGACGCTCAGAAAACGAAGCGAATCCAGGGCTGGCAGCGGCGTCGGGGTGGCTGGCTGGCCGATCTCAGGCGTCAGCCGCGGCGCAGGCGCATCTACGTGGCCCGCATGGCGCGCCACCACGACCTGCCAGCGCCAGCCCCGTTCGGTCACGTAATCCGCAGGGCGCAGCGCCGGATCAAGGCGCAAACTGGTGCCCTTGACGTGATGTTCCTGGCTGGGGCCGCCCGGCGCCAGCGACCAGACATGCACCACGTACCAGTCTTCTTCGCCCAGGGTGCCAACGGCCGACCAGCGCAGCACAACCGACTCTGCGGCCGCCAGGACAGCATCCGCAGTCGGCCCAAGCAGGATAGGCGCCGCAAACGGCGGGCCTGGGGTAGGGGTGGGGCTGGCGGCCGCCGTGGGAGTGAAGGTCGGCGTCGGCGTACCGCGGGGAATGATCAACACCTGGCCAATGTGCAAGATGGCGTCCGGTTTGAGTTGATTGGCGTCGAGAATGGCGTTGATGGTGGATTTGAACTGGCCGGCAATGCCCAACAGGGTGTCGCCAGATTTGACGCGGTACATCAAGGTCGAGGTGTCCGCGGTGGCCGTGGGGGCCGGTGTGCCGCCCAGGGCAACGGCAGCAGGGTTCATACCGGCGGTCGGGATCAGCAGGGCTTGCTTGACGCCCAGCCGATCGCTGGCCTTCAGCTTGTTGGCGGCCAGGATGCTGTCCACAGGCACGCCAAATTTGGCGGCAATGCCCAGCAAGGTGTCGCCCGCCACAACGTTGTAGTTGAGGTAAGCTGGCGTGGGCGCAGGCGTCGGTGTCAGTGTTGGTGTAGCCAGCGCAACAGTCCAATTGGGGGAGGGCGTTGCCGTGGCGGTCATCGTCGCGGCATTCAGCACCTGGTTTCCG